>JARRLM010000046.1:0-7323 GCA_037386985.1 Acidobacteriota bacterium
AACGAATTCGGGGTGCAACCTGCCCGCCCAGATCGATCTTTACGCTACGGAAGGGAACGAGTACAAATTCCTCTTCATCGCCAAAGGCGGCGGCAGCGCCAACAAAACATACCTGTTCCAGGAAACCAAAGCCCTGCTGAATCCCGAGAGCCTGGAAAAATTCCTGATAGCCAAGATGAAAACCCTCGGGACGGCCGCCTGTCCCCCCTACCATCTTGCGTTCGTCATCGGCGGCACCAGTGCGGAAAGCACCCTGAAAACCGTGAAACTCGCCTCAACCGGATATCTCGATGATCTACCTACCTCCGGCAATGAAGGCGGTCAGGCATTCCGTGATCCCGAAATGGAAGCCAAACTGCTTAAAGCCGCCCAGGAAAGCGGCATTGGCGCGCAGTTCGGAGGGAAGTATTTCGCCCATGACGTACGCGTGATTCGCCTCCCCCGTCACGGCGCATCCTGTCCTGTAGGTATGGGAGTTTCCTGTTCCGCCGACCGCAACATCAAAGCGAAGATCAATAAGAAGGGAATCTGGCTCGAGCAGATGGACGACAATCCGGGCCGTTTGATTCCCGATAAATACCGGGGCAAGCATACCCACGGTGTGGTGAACATTGACCTCAACCAGCCGATGAAAGAGGTGCTGGCAGAGTTGAGCAAACACCCGGTAGCCACCCAGCTGTCGCTGAACGGGACTATCATTGTCGGCCGCGACATCGCCCACTCCAAGTTCAAGGAACTTCTCGATGCCGGCAAACCGCTGCCCGAATACCTGAAAAACCACCCGATCTATTATGCAGGACCGGCCAAAACCCCTCCGGGCAAGCCTTCCGGCTCTTTCGGTCCCACCACCGCCGGACGTATGGATTCCTATGTCGAGCTGCTGCAGAAAAACGGCGGCTCTATGATTATGATTGCCAAGGGAAACCGTTCGCAGCAGGTAACAGACGCCTGCAAAAGGTATGGAGGATTCTATCTCGGTTCCATAGGAGGGCCCGCCGCCCTGCTGGCCGATGAAAACATAAAAAAGGTGGAATGCCTGGATTATCCCGAGCTGGGAATGGAAGCCGTCTGGAAGATCGAGGTAGAGGATTTTCCCGCTTTCATCCTTGTGGATGATAAGGGGAATGATTTCTTCAGCAACCTTATGTAAGTTCTGAGTTCTGAGTTCTAAGTTCTGAGTTCTGAGTTTAATGTAGGGGCGAACCTTCCGTCTTCGCCTTCGGCTACGCCGGACAAGCTGTGTTCGCCATCATTGCAGCAACATATTTGGTAGAGGCGAACCTTGTGTTCGCCCTTTTTTCTGCCAATGAGTAATAAGCTATAAGTTTTGAGTTTGAAGTTATTTGAGGGGCACATGCCAGTAGACATTGAAACGGTGTTGTGTCCCGCTTTCTTTTCAGTCGGCGACTCCGAGGCCGTAGCCGCCGTCGATGATAATTTCCTGGCCCGTTATGTAGTCCGATGCCGGGGAGGCGAGAAAAAGCGCCAGGCCGTGCAGGTCCTCCGGAAAACCGATACGGTGCATCGGGATCACCTTGGCAACCGCCTTCTGTTCCTCCGGATTGTGGGCATGGCCGCCCCCTATATTCGTTACGATATATCCGGGTGCGATCGCATTGATGGTGATGTTGAATGCCGCCACTTCCATGGCGACGGTTTTCATGAACTGAACAACACCTGCCTTGGCCGCCATGTAGGCTGCTCCGATTGCGGGTTCCACACGTGTGGATGCAACTGAAGAGGTTACGATAATGTGCCCCGATTTTTGCGGCTTCATGTGGCGCACGGCGGCCCGAACCGTAGCAAATATCCCGTTTAAATTAATGTCTATCAGCCTGTTCCAGCGCTCGTCCGTGTAGTTCTCAAGGGCACCTTCGGGAACGCGCGGCCTTTCCGAGCCGACCCAGTCGCCGACAAATCCGACACCCGGATCAATACCCGCATTGGCAAACACGACATCCAACCTTCGGTATAAACGTGCAGCTTCATCTATGGCAGCATCGAGTGCCGCATGATCCGTCACGTCGACAACCTGCCCGCGGGCGTCAAAACCGCAACCACACAGTCGCTTCGTCTCGGTTTCGAGGTTTTGCGCATCGATATCGAGGATGGTCACCCGCGCGCCGTTGGATGCGAGCGCTTCGGCATAGCCAAGGCCTATTCCGCTCGCGCCTCCGGTAACGACAACTCCAGAACCGTCTACTTTGAATAAATCCGATATTTTCACAGGCACAATCCCCCGTCGATACATCCCGCGTAGCTCTCCCGGTATAAACGAATCAGGGAACAACTTTAAAAGAAACCGACCTGAGAATTGTTCCATCGGGATCGATAACTTCAACGTGCCAGGAACCGGTTTCATGCGCCTGGATCCTCTTGGAACTGTACGTCCGCCAACTGGAGGAACGAACGGCCAGATTGATGCGAAACCTTTCAGTGTCCCCATAGTACCAGATATGGGTAATTTCGGTATCTCCAGGGGCCCCGTTCACCCTGGTAAAAAAGTAGAGTTTTTCCACCTGGGCGGAGAATTCTTCTCCGGGGTCTACGCAGGTGAGGTTTTCAACATTGCGGCAAATGGCTGCGTCCGAGATTTCAAGAACAGCAGCCTCCTGACCGGCGCCGTTCTGCAGGAAAGCAGCCCCGAAAAGGAAACAAAAGATCATTAAGCAATTGATTTTGGATTTCTTCATATTGTCCTCCCGACTTGTAGTCCGCATTATCCTGTGAAAGCATCCACAGGTTACAGGCTGTTCCTTTTAAATACAAATTTTGAAGGAATTACTAATTTACTATAATTGTCCCGCATTTCTCCAGCAACAATAAATAAATTTCATCAAATCTCCCGGGCTAGCCTGCATTTCTCACAGGGGTTCGTAGCGAGGCGGTTTAAACGGATGTGGATGCAAGGCTTGCGACCGAGGACCCCGGAGGCGTACTTTAGGTACGTCGAGGAGTCCGAGGGAGCGTAACGCAGCAGACGCATTCGGTTACGCCGCCGCAGTAGAAGCCTTGTGAGAAATGCGGGCAAGGGAAGTGTAGGACGGTATCGGCTCTGATGTTAAACTGTAATTCGGATTCCGTGGTAAGAAAACATCTCCCCCTTGGAGGAATGAATTGCCCGTACTTATTATTGTTCTTATTCTGCTGCTTCTGTTCGGATCGAGATTGCTGCCGCAATTAGGAGATCAGCTCGGCCGAAAAGCGCGGAAACCCTATCGCCAGGCTAAATGGCTGTGGAGCTGGGCTTCCGGCACGGAGGAAGAAGCGATCCTGGCTGAGAGAGATTACGGCCGGGAATGTGCTCATGAATTTATCAAACAGTTTCCCGGGAATGCCTCGCGCCGGGATCAGGACCTGGTAAACTCCATTGGATCCAGACTTGCCGAAGCTGTGAAGGATCCGCGCCTCCATTTTCGTTTCACCGTGGTTGCATCCCCCACGATAAATGCATATGCGCTTCCGGGTGGATTCGTCTTCATCACCCAATCCCTGCTGGATCTGGTGGAGCACGATTCGGATACCCTTGCATTTTTTCTGGGTCACGAAATGGCCCATGTTTTAAAAGGACACGCAAAGGATCAGTTGACGGCCAAGACTCTTCTGAATGCAGTTTCCGCCCGGCTTGCCGGAGCCGGCCAGCTGATCCGCCAGATAGTCAGCAAAGGATACTCCCGAGTACTGGAACAGGAAGCCGACAGGGAAGCGGTAAGGTTGACGGCCGCAGCAGGTTTCGATGCGCGTGCATCCCTGAATGCGTTGGAACGATTAAGCCGGGTGGCTCCAGACCACTCCGGCCTGGCTGAGTATTTCTCCACCCATCCCGCATTCAAGGAACGGATAAGAGATCTCGAGGACCTGGTGTGATGTGTTAAAAACCGGGAATAAAGGGGAAGCCCGAAGCAAGTCTTTAACGGATCTTTCATCCGTATGGTTGGCTGCGTTCCAAAGACGGCAGGCTGTTAGGAGGATTTCATTTCTCCCCATTCAACGACGGGATTGTCATCGCCACTGTCAAGCTCTACGCTGTTTTGAATACTCCAGTTTTGAGCTGCCTCGATCAGGGCAGGATTTCCGCTGGTATGAAATGCCTTCGCCATGGCTGCAGTACCTTTCTTTCCCAGAATACCGACAAGATCGTCAACCGTCTCATCCTTTCCGATACCTATAAGGGCAAACACGGCATTTTCAATCTCAAGGTTGCCGGCACCTGCCATATCATCTATCAGTACTTTTTTAGCCGTATCCCAATTGTCCAAAAGGGATTGCCGGTCTCTTTCAGCTACATAAACCCAGATTCTTTCTTCAGCGGAAGATGGTTGCCATTCCATTTTATTCAATATTTCGAGAATCCCGGGACCCAGAGTCCAATCGCAAAGCACGTTAACGAGTTCGGGCAGAGCTGCAGTGCCGACATGGATCAAAGCCTCTTCCGAGCCGTTTCTGATATAGATATCTTCATCCCGTAATGCTTCGATTAAAATTCCAACCCCTCTTGCATCGCCGAGATTTCCCAGGGCTTCAATGGCGGCTCGGCGAACAATGTCGTTCTCGTTCTCTACCGTTTTTATTAAAGAGTCCACCGCTTTTGAGCTACCTAGATTGCCTAGAGCAATCACTGCCGATCGCCGCACAAGAAGACTCTCATCATTCATGGCCTGGATTAAAGAGTCTACGGCTCTTGAATCACCAAGATCTCCCAATGATCTGGCAGCAAAATTCCGAACAAAATCGTCCTCATCCTCAAGAGCGTTCATGAGGGGTTCAACCGCTTCGGTATTGCCGAGATTTCCCAATGCAATAGCCGCTCTCTGTCTTTCATAAGCATCGGTGTCATGAAGTCTCGCAAGCTGGTCCTGAAATTGCCGGTCTCGCGTATTGTCAATTTCCAAGGCAGAAACAGCGGCGTCATCATTGCCATATACATCTTCAACAACCATTCTGCTTGAAGACAACAGAATGAGTCCGATGCAGGATGTCAGGATACAGATTCCTTTTGTTTTCCCGGGTTTTGATAATTTCTTAAACATATTTCTAAAACGAACTAAATGATTTGAGCAAATTTCGGCAATTACGTATTCAAGCCGTATTTCTTTCCTTTAAGACGAAACAGATGGGAAAGGGGAATACAAATCCGAAATTATTACTATAAAAGAATCCGGGATCCTTCTCGCTTATCCCGGGTAGAAAAATGGTCACAAGGGTAAATCACGCGTGCCTTCGCTGTTTCGTATTCGGATGCAAATCCCTGTATTGAACAATATCTGATTCGGTAACGCTTATGCGATCGGGAATGGGGGAATCAGCCGTTTCGTTTTCCAGATCTGTAAGAACTTTCTGGTAACAGAGATCGGGCGCTTCCTGGAATTTCAGACTATCCCCCTGGAAGAAAGTATCCTTTATCGTCAAAATCACCAGCCGATAGGTTTTATCTTCGTTCTCGATACGGAAGCCGTATTCCAGGTATCCCGGTTGCGGCATGACTCCAAGATATTTCAGCTTCAGAACAAGATCCTTTAACATATGATCCTCACCTCCGGAGTATGGGAATTGATCCCCTATCGAGATTCAGGTAAATGCAGATAATAAGGGTAAATTTATATATAAAGGCTCACTACAAGAGACTATTATACCCCATTGCGGCTTGAATGCCAACAGCGCGGGTTAAGCCGGCAGCAGAGTCCGTAGAAGGATTTATTTCTAATTCTTTTTATCGATGCAGGAGAAACATTACAATATCCGACCGGGATCTTCACATCCCGGGAAGAAACGTTCTTATACTGAATTTATCCAGAGGCGACAATGAACTTTTATCTTATCATCATCCTGGCAATAATCATCGGCTCCTATCTTCTTGAACTGTTTGTGGAGAGGCTCAACCAACGCAACCTGAAAACGGAACTGCCGGCAGAATTCATAGGATATTATGACCAGGCGCGCTACGGGAAATCCCAGGAATACCTCGTAGAGAACACACGCTTCAGCCTCGTCAACAGTTCAATCGTGACTCCTGTTACTGTCGCGTTCATTCTTCTTGGAGGATTCAATCTAGTTGACCGTTTTGCCCGAAGCTTCAGCCTGGATACCATAGCTACCGGGCTGGTATTCACCGGCGTGCTCCTTCTCGCATCCCAATTGCTTGAACTCCCTTTTTCCATCTATGATACGTTCGTCATTGAAGAGAAGTACGGATTCAACCGAACGACACCCAAAACATTTATCCTTGATATTCTGAAGGGCTGGATCCTGACCGGACTGATCGGCGGATTGGCACTGTACCTGATAATCTGGTTTTTTGAAACCAGCGGCGACTGGGCCTGGTTTTACTGTTGGATAATCGTGACAACCTTCCAGCTCATACTGGCATTTCTTGCACCCGTGGTCATAATGCCCCTGTTCAACAAATATACGCCCCTTGAAAAGGAAGACCTCCGGAAGGAAATAGAAAAATATGCGCAATTACAGAGTTTCAAAATTAAAGGGATTTACCAGATGGATGGTTCGCGCCGTTCTACCAAGTCTAATGCCTTTTTCAGCGGCTTCGGCCGGTTTCGCCGTATCGTTCTGTTTGATACCCTTATCGAAAAACATACTACAGCCGAACTGGTCTCGGTTCTGGCTCACGAGATGGGGCACTATAAGAAGGGGCATGTCTGGAAATCCATGATTCTTTCTTTCCTTACTTTCGGGCTCATGTTCTATATCCTCTCCCTGTTCCTCAACAACAGACAACTGTTTTCCGCCTTTCGCATGGAAGAAACATCCGTATACGCCAGCCTTGTTTTTTTCGGATTCCTATACGGTCCCATAGATACCGTTCTATCCATTTTTTCCAATATGCTTTCCCGCCGGAACGAATATGCCGCCGACTCCTACGCTATAAAAACTTATGGAAATCCCGGCGCCATGATAGCGGCGCTTAAAAAACTAAGTGTAGATAACCTTTCAAACCTGACGCCTCATCCCGTAAAGGTCTTTTTATCCTACAGCCACCCGCCGGTTCTGGAGCGCATTCGGGCAATCCGGGCAATGGAAATGAAATAATATGTGTAACGTGTGCGCCCCCTGGCCGTACAAGTCGGAATAGAGTGGACAGAAAATGACAAAGACGCCAAGGACAATGATTCTTCGGTTTTTAATACTCTGCCTTATTTCATTAAGCAGATTAAGCATATTGTATTCCATGCAGCCCCAGGATCCGCCCGCTCCAACGTTCGTGCCTGAATCCCAAGCTTCGGAAGCGTCCTTTTCGGTATCACACGATCCGGAAGAGCTATACCTACAGCTCTCCGATGACCGCCGGGAGTTTGAGGAGGGCATCCG
>JARRLM010000047.1:0-8737 GCA_037386985.1 Acidobacteriota bacterium
CGGAATATCGACTGAACCTGATCGATGAAATCCAGGTCCGGAAAACCCTGCCGCAGAGGGCGCGGGACAGCCATAAAGGAACATTCGGCCACGTATATGTCGTTGCAGGATCCAGGGGGAAAAGCGGCGCCGCCTTGATGACAGGGCTTGCTGCTCTGCGTTCGGGGGCCGGGCTGGCAACTCTCTGGACGCCCGAAAGTCTCCAGAGGGATTTTGTAGGCAAGTTTCCTGAGTTGATGACTGAGTCCCTGCCGGAAACTGAAGCGGGAACACCGGCACAGGCAGGCGCCGGCAAGGTTCTCAAGTGGAGCAAAAACGTCGAATCCCTGGTTGTAGGGCCGGGATTGACCACACATCCAGATACGCAAAAACTGGTTTGGGATCTGGTTCAACGTTCACCTGTACCCGTAGTGTTGGATGCAGATGGCGTCAATGCCTTAGCCGCCGCGGGGGATCCTCTTAAAAACCGCTGCAAACAGCCGATTGTGATAACGCCCCATCCCGGGGAGATGGCAAGGCTGGCGGGTAAGAAAACATCAGAAGTTCAGGATCGCCGATTGGAAGTTGCATGTGAGTGCGCCGCACAGTCACGGTGTTATGTGGTATTGAAGGGATTCCGGACCGTTATTGCAACACCGGAAGGCGATGTATACATTAACCCGACCGGGAATCCGGGCATGGCCACCGGCGGAACCGGGGATGTGCTTGCGGGTATGGTCGGACGGTTTGTCGCAGTATGGAATCTAAATCGCAAGACCCCCGGTTGCCCGGAGTTGGTTGATTTTCTCTGTGCTGCAGTATATCTGCACGGTCTGGCCGGAGATCTTGCGGCTGAATCCATGGATGAGGAATCTCTGATTGCGACCGATCTGTTGGACTATCTGTCCCGGGCTTTTAGAAAAGTACGGATGAAAGAATGAAATCCACGGAAAGCCCCCCGAGCCGGCCGGGAGAAGAAAGGATCAGTGAATCTTCCGAAGCAACACAGGAAATCGGGTCGGATCTGGCTCGGAAAATACAAGTTCCGGGCATAGTCCTGCTGCGCGGCGACCTCGGTACCGGCAAAACGACTTTGACTCGCGGGATTGCCCGGGGATTGGGCTTGTCAGATCCCACTTTGGTAAATAGCCCATCATTCACCCTGGTGAATATTTACCAGGGTAGGTGCCCTATTTACCATGTGGATTTGTACCGGCTTAAGAATGAGAGGGATCTATATTCTATCGGACTGGACGACTTTCTGGGTAAAGACGGTGTAACTATTGTAGAGTGGAGCGAACGACTTACCTATCCGCTCAATCAGGCAATGGAGATCGAAATCAGGGATGCCGGAGGCGACCGGCGGATTCTCCTTATATACTTCCCTGTACGGGAACAGAAGCGCCGGCTGAGCAGGGGACCCGGAACGTTCAGAAAAAAAGGACCGTAGAGGCGATAGCTACCTGGGCATGTCGCGAATAAGCTGATTTGAAGGAATTATCACAATTGAAATTTGAAGAACTTCCCGATATCCCGAAAGACTGGATTCACTTCAATGCCGGGGTACATCCTGAACTGCCCCTGACCACGCTTCAGGATAACCGGCAGTTTTTGCGTACGCAACAGGACCGGATAAGGGAGAACGCTTCCCGCGATGGAAATTTCATTTCTCTGCTGCTGGATGGAGAAAAAGGGCATTCAGACCGGAAACTGAAGAACATTCAACGGCTTCAGAAGCCTGAAACGGTGCTTGTTGTTGCAAATATTGAGGCGGATCTTTTCGGCGGAACTTTCTCGCAGTTCCTGAAATGTCTGACAGCGGTTAAATTATGCGAAGTATTGGCTGAATACGCCGTGGACGCTGTGCCCGTGTGCTGGATCTGCAGGCCCGCTGATGTTACCCCCCTCCCCCAAAAGCTTTTCCGGATTTTAGACGCTGAAACTGGACTGCACCGATTGCGGGTGCAGATGGATGAATTCATTCTCACATCGTCGGGGAAGGAGCGGAATTTCAGCCGGATTCCGGAACTTATTGCCTGGATTGAAGATATCGGTCGCGATTCCTTCGATCCCGAAATCATTGCAACACTTAAGAAAGTCTACTCTCAGGATACAGGCTGGTCGACGGCATGTTCGCGCTTTCTGGCCGTTCTGATGGATGCGTGGGGAATGTTTGTAGTGGATGCCCAATCGCCGGATTTTCAATCAGCGCTGCGAGAAGCGGGGCACGTACTTTCAACACAAAAGGTTAA
Source organism: Acidobacteriota bacterium (assembly GCA_037386985.1). Taxonomy (GTDB): domain Bacteria; phylum Acidobacteriota; class UBA6911; order UBA6911; family UBA6911; genus UBA6911. The sequence continues at coordinate 2,232 of JARRLM010000047.1, forward strand.
TCCCGACGGATTTTTCAAGGGCACACCGCCTGTTTATTTAATGCAAAGTTCTATTTTCCCCGTGTTCGCCTGCGTGCTGGATCCGTATGAGCTGAAGTCTTTTACGAAAGCATTGACGGCATATAAAATTCACGGTCTGACCCCTCCGATCTCATGGCCTGCATCCAGTGCTACATTCATAGACTCCAGGAACGGGCGAATTTTGAAGAACTATAAGCTCCGCTTTCAGGACCTGTTCACGGGCGAAGAGAATTTACTGAAGGGAATAAAAGGAAGGATTCCCCGGTCTTCAATTACTGCAAAGCTCAATGCACTCAAATCGGAAGTCGAAAAATGCATGGATGCGTTCAGCGATCAAATCCAGGAGGATGACGGTTTTCGGAAAGCGAAGAAATCCTGTCTCAAACGGGTCGTGTTCCAGCTTGATAAAATGAGCAACCGTATCAATGCGGCAGGGATGCGCAAGGAAAGCGTTGCGCGGCGACAGATCCACCGTGTCGCCTGCTCTCTGCTTCCGGATGGTCTCATTCAGGAGTACGGCCTCTCAGGGTTATCCCTTCTTCTTCGTTATTCCCACACCCTGTTTGCTTCCTTACATGAGAGACTGGATATAATGAAATTCGAACACCAGCTAATTTATATGGAGTGAAAGGTAGATGAAGTATGCGGATAGATATACTCGCTTTTGGTGCCCATCCGGATGATGTAGAGCTTTTTGCCGGTGGGACGATGATAAAAATGGCCGCACTGGGGCATGCTACAGGTGTTGCAGATATGTCAAAAGGAGAACTGGGCACGAGGGGGACTGCTGCCAGGCGCGCGATTGAATCACGAAAGGCTGCGAAAGTGCTCGGGTTGAAAGTGCGGGAAAACCTTGGGCTTCCGGACGGCAACGTGCGTGTGACGCCCGGCGCCCGGCTTAAAGTTATCCGGATATTACGAAAGTACCGGCCTCGCATTGTGTTAACCCATTATTGGGACGACAATCATCCGGACCATGTGCATACAAGCCGGTTGGTCACAGAAGCCGTGCATCACTCCGGATTGGCGAAAATTGATACGGGTCAGAAGCGCTATCGACCTGAAACACTCCTTTACTTCAAGCTTCCGGCCCATTTCACGCCGGGTTTTATTGTGGATGTTTCAGATTATTGGGATCGTCGTCTTGCTGCAATCCGGTCCTATAGTTCCCAGCTTTTCGATCCTTCAAGCCATGAGCCTCCCACGAAATTAAGTCAGCCTGATTTTCTGGCCCGGATAGAGGCTATTCATTCGTTTTACGGTACGCTTATAGGTAAGAAAAAGGGAGAAGCTTTCTATCTGAAAGGGATCCTGGAAATCGAGGATCTTGTGGGACACTTCAACAAAAAAGACGTCGAAGGTCAAAGGTCGAACGTCTGAACTGAAATCTGATTTGAGGTTGGGGAGCGGATTATTAAAGCGTTCGCAGGTTCACAAGTTCCATGTTCTGTTTGCAGGTTCGCAAGTTCCAGGTTCAAAAACTGCCGAAAATCGAAAGTCGAATGTCAGAAATGCTCACTGCTCATGTATTCCGATTTCGATCAGTCGGAGAAGGAATCCTGTCAGAGGACGTTCACACGTTCAGACTTTCATACGTCGAAAGTTGAACGTTGAACGTCTATAAGGATGGATAGAGAATAGAGGCCTCTTTGATGAATGAATTGAGATGTTAAGACAAAGGTTCGGATATTTTGCATGCAGGTTTGAAGTTCTAAAGATATCGCTGATGGGATACGAGAAGGTGGATGGAAAAAGAAATTACTGCATCGTTGCACGTTGGAGGGGGCAAAAGATTATCCATCCATACTTATTTTATCCATACGGCTCGATTTGTGCTACTATTTGTTTTACCATTTTAGCAAGCCACGAGATTGCGGATGTTCTTAGAGAGAGCTAAGTTCTATAACAGAGTTCAGTTCGTCTCCGACCTATTGTTGACGTGTATTGCATTTCCTCTTGCCTATGTGAGTCGGACCTATATATCCGATATATCCGACATGCTTCCGTCAAATCTGGGCCGTTTTTTCAATCCACTGCTTCTCCCTTTCCATGAGTACTTGTGGATGATCGGATTGGGGATCTTATGGTGGGCAATCACCGTATTTTCTCTAGGGCTTTATCGAATTTCTATCCGAAGATTCGGATGGGGGAAAGTACGGATTATAATTGAAAGTTCTATTCTTCTCTGGCTTTTCATAGGAATTCTTTCCTATGCACTGAACCTGGATATCAGTCGTCCCCTGATCGCGTTATTTGTACTCTACCAGGCGGTATTGCTGCTTTCCGCCCGGCTCGTACAAGCAATGGAGGCCCGAAAGGGGAAAGGGTTCCCCCCGGATGGAGAGTGTCGCAATATCGTCATTTTAGGTTCGGGTTCCAGAGCGCATCAAATGGGTGAATTGATTGCGCGCTATTCCGACTGGGGGCTTAAGATTTTAGGGTATGTGCATATGGGGACAGAGGAGTTTTCCCCACCGAATGGGGATGTATTGGGGTCGATGGCGGATCTGAATAGAATAACCGAGGAGAATATCATCGACGAATTTATTTATGTGGGAGACCATGCGAGCCTGAAAGGTCTAGATAAAATTCTTGAATTATGCCAGGAACAGGGTATTCGACTCCGGGTAGCCGCGGACTTTTTCCCGGTCAAAGTCGCAAAACTCTCTATGGAGTTTCTTGAAAACGTTCCTATTATAACATTCAGCTCCAATCCTGAGCATGTTTTTCCACTCCTTGTGAAGCGGGCGCTGGATATAATTATGTCCTCGGTGTGTCTTATACTCCTGATGCCGATATTTGTGGTTGTCGGATTGCTAATAAAGTGTACTTCAAAGGGACCGATTATATATCGCCAGGTCCGTTGTGGACTTTTCGGCAGAAAGTTTACGCTTTATAAGTTCCGGAGTATGTATGAAGGAGCCGACGACAGTTTGTGGGAGAACAAGCATCTTAACGAAATGAATGGACCGACCTTCAAGATGCGAAATGATCCGCGCGTGACAACTATAGGCCGCTTTCTGCGCAAAAGCTCGATTGATGAATGGCCTCAGTTCTGGAATGTGCTGAGGGGGGATATGAGCCTGGTTGGTCCGCGAGCGCCGCTTCCGAATGAAGTGAAGGAATATTTAAGATGGCAGAGGAGGCGTTTATCGGTCAAGCCCGGCATGACCTGCCTCTGGCAGATTTCAGGACGGAGCGAAATAGACTTTCACGAATGGATGAAACTGGACCTGCATTATATTGACAACTGGTCGCTCGCCCTCGATCTTAAAATTCTCTTATATACCCTTCCGGCGGTTCTGTTCGGCAAGGGAGCCCGCTAAAAAAGTATGTATGAACGTGTGAACGTATAAACAAAGTTTTATTCCTGATACTGCAGCTGGAACAACTTCCAATATATTCCTTTTTGATGCAACAGTTCCTGGTGAGTGCCCGTTTCACGAATTCGGCCTCGATGCAGCACAATAATCCGATCGGCATTCTGAACCGTAGAGAGTCGGTGTGCGATTATAATGGATGTTCTGCCTTTCAGCAGCTTCTCCAGTGCGTCCCGGATCAGCAGTTCTGTCTCAGTGTCGATGCTCGATGTCGCTTCGTCCAGGACAAGAATTTTGGGGTCATAGGCCAGAGCACGGGCGAATGCAAGAAGCTGTTTCTGGCCAACGGACAGCGAAGAGCCCCGCTCGCCGATTTCTGCGGCATACCGACGGTCCAATTTTTGGATGAATTCCGCAGCATGCACCGTTTCTGCAGCCTGACGCATCTGGTCATCTGTGATCTTTTCATTTTTTAACCGGATGTTTTCGTCCACACGGCCGGAAAACAGGAAAACATCCTGAAGAACAACGCCTATGGAACGTCTCAGTCCTTGAAGATCGTAATCGGCAATCCTAACGTCATCGACCAGTATCTCTCCCTGTTGGATGTCGTAGAACCGGCTTAAGAGGGAAATAATGGTCGATTTTCCCGCGCCCGTTGATCCCACAATGGCAACTCTTTCACCCTGCGATACCTTAAAGGAGATGTCCTGAAGAACCGGCTCTCCGGTTTTGTAGGAAAAATGGACATTTCGGAACTCGATACTGCCGCGAGTGACGGTATCGGCGGCAGGTTTTTCGGGAGAGGCGATCTCGGGGCGGGTGTCCAGGAGTTTAAAGATCCGCTCCGAGGATGCCATAGCGGATTGAAGGATTGTATATTTTTCACTAAGGTCGGAGATTGGCCTGAAGAATCGTTCGGAATACTGAATAAAGGCTACAAGCGTCCCTATGGTCAGAACGCCGGATAGAACCTGGCGCCCTCCGTACCAGATGATCAGGGCTATCGCCAACGCAGAGATAAATTGAAGCAGGGGCAGAAAAAGCGCGTGGTAGAAAACGGACAGTAGATTAGCGTCCAGGTGTTCTTTGTTGATTTCTGTAAACCTCAGATGCTGTTTCTTCTTCTGCCCGAAAATCTGCACTACAGCAGATCCGGTGATATTTTCCTGAAGGAATGCATTGATCCGTGCCAGAGCGGTTCGGACTCTCCTGAAAGAATTTCGTACTTTGATTTTAAACAGCAGCGTTACCAGGATCAGCAGGGGCATGATGGAAAATACAACGAGCGCCAGCCTATAGTTCCAAACAAACAGGAAAACCATGATTCCGGTTAATTTACAGATGTCCTCAAATACCGATATGACTCCTGAAGTGAATACTTCATTCAATGTATCGACATCCGATGTAACACGGGTCATCAATCGGCCGACCGGGTTCTTGTCAAAAAATGCCACATCCATATTCTGTAAATGCCGGACAATCTGCATCCGCATGTCGTACATGATTTTCTGACCCATCACATTGATCACCCAGTTCTGGAGAAATTCAAACACAAAAACAAGGATCAGGGTCACGATATAGAGTGTTGCGATCCAGCTTAACCCCGAGAACTGTTTCGTCTGGATGTAGCGGTCGATTGCGACCCCTGTCAGGTAGGGTTGAATGACAGACAGGCCGGATCCTGCAAGTAGGAACAGGATGAATGGCGGTATCAAAAGCATGGAGGCAATGAATCCCGCAGCTGTTGTTCTCATTGATATAGAATTTAAGACCCCAGATGAAAAACCTGCACTCATATTTTTCTTCTGCTGTCGACCGCGGACTGCCGCCTGTTATGTAATTTTCAGTTCTTCCTCCAGGAGCTGCTTTCGGTAAAGGGCGGCATAAATGCCGTCCTGTGCCATCAGCGAATTGTGAGTTCCTTTCTCCTCAACCGCGCCGTCTTTGAGTACAGCGATCTGATCGGCATTTTTGATAGTCGAAATCCGATGGGATACCAGAATGGTTGTTCTGTCTTTCATGATTCTGGAGAGCTCTTCAAGTATCCGTTCTTCCGTGTAGGTATCGACGTTTGACAGCGAATCGTCGAAAATCAGAATTCTTGGGCGGATCGCCACGGCTCTGCTGATGGCGATGCGCTGCTTCTGTCCTCCGGAAAGGGTAATGCCCCGTTCCCCGACATAGGTCTGCATTTTTTGGGAGAACGTTTCTATATCCCCGGAAATCTGGGATATGCCCGCCGCCCAATCCAATTCCAAATCGGTCATTTCCGCGGCACTTCCGAATGCGATGTTTTCCTGAATCGTCTCGGAAAAAAGGAACGTTTCCTGAGGAACATAGCCGATGCATTTTCTCAGTTCCGACAGGGGCCAGTCCCGTACGTCCTTGCCGTCGACCTTGATCGTTCCTGACGGTGGATCAAAAAGTCTGGGTATCAGATTTACCAGGGATGATTTGCCGCTTCCGGTATGCCCCACAATAGCTAACGTGGTGCCCTGGGGAACCGTTAAATTAATATTGCACAGAACAGGGTTTTTTGTGCCCGGGTATTGGAATGTCAAGTCTCTGATTTCAATCTCTCCCCGGGCGTTTAAAGGGGCTGTAGCTCCGGGTGCGGAGCTGATCTGCGGAGGAGTGTTCATAATCTCCAGGATTCTTCCCATTGAGGCGGATCCGCGCTGGAAAATATTGATAACCCTGCCTGTGGCGATCGTGGGCCAGGTCAACATTGCCAGATAGCCCATAAATGCGACTAAATCTCCCAGCGTAAGGTGCTTCTGAATGACCTGCCAACCGCCGTACCAGAGCACAATAACCGAAGAAAGTCCGATAAGGGCCGTCATCAGCGGATAAAACACACCGGACAAACGGATCAGCGAAATATTCCTGCGGACATATTCCCGATTGAGTGTTTCGAATGCATCGACCTCCGATTCCTCCCGTGCAAAAGATTTCACGACACGAATGCCGGAGAGGTTTTCCTGCGTCCGGGTGCTGAGGGAAGAGAACTGTTCCTGAATGGTTTCAAAATGATCATGAATCCGTCGTCCGAAATATTACTACCGATCCTATCGAACAACTGGATGCGGCTGTACGCCTGTACTCCTCCAATGGGGACCTTTTAGAAACAGCAATTGTACGTATGGACAAAGAGACGCTGGA
>JARRLM010000048.1:0-7221 GCA_037386985.1 Acidobacteriota bacterium
CGATTCGAATGCCTATGTCGGCACCTTCGGAAACGAAGTCCTCAGCATCAATCTCGAAAAGCGCAGTCTTCGATGGGCTTATATGCACCCGAGCAGAAATTTCCCTTTTTACTCTTCTGCCGCAGTAAAAGATACATTCGTAGTGCTTGGAGGCAGGGATAAGATTGTTCACTGTCTTGACAGCGCGTCCGGTAGTGAGATCTGGTCTTTCATGACCCGATCCCGGGTCGAATCATCCCCGTTGATCACGGGGAACCGGGTGTTTGTCGGATCGAACGACGGTCTTTTATACGAACTGGATTTAAAATCCGGTAAAAAAGTCTGGGATTTCCTGGCCGGCGCACCTCTTTCTGCTTCACCGGCAGCGGCTCAAGGTTCGCTAGTGATCGGATCGCAGGATGGCGTACTGTACTGTTTTGGAAAATAATCGCCTATGAAAATTGCATATATAACGGCAGGAGCCGGAAGAATGTACTGCGGCAGCTGTCTGCGCGACAATGCCCTCGCAAAAGCCCTTATGGAGGCAGGGCACGATGTCCTTTTGATTCCGACCTACACACCCACCCGCACCGACGAACAGAATGTCAGTCGCGGCCGTCTTTTTCTCGGCGGCATAAACATCTATTTACAGCAACATTTCGAATTTTTTCAGAAAACTCCAGTAATCCTGGACAGATTGCTGGACTTCAAGCCTCTTTTGAAACTGGTCACCCGTATGGGTATCAGTGTCGATCCCGCTGACCTCGGCGGTTTGACTATAGCGATGCTCGAGGGATTGAACGGACCCCTTCGCAAGGAAGTACGCAAACTGGCCCGATTTCTCGCCGACGAAGTTTCTCCCGAGATTGTCACTCTCCCCAATACCCTTCTCATCGCTTTGGCCCCGGCAATAAAAGAAGAATTGAACGTTCCGGTTGTATGCACCCTGCAGGGAGAAGACCTGTTTCTAAACGGCCTGATCCAGCCTTTTCATGATGAAGCCTTTCGGATAATCCGTAAGCAGGCAGCCCATGTCGACGCCTTCGTGGCGGTCAGTAATTTCGGGGCACAGAACGCGGCCAAAGCTCTCGATGTCGATCATACCCGCATTCACGTAGTGCCCCTCGGGATCAACTTCGACGGTTTTTCCGCCCCGAACAGAGACGAGCCGGATCCCTTCACCATCGGATACCTGGCGCGTATCGCTCCGGAAAAGGGACTCCACGTCTTGTGCGAAGCCTATCGATGTTTGAGATCCAAAAGCGGGCTTCCGGGAAGCCGCCTGTGGGCCGCAGGATACCAGCCCCCTGAGCATAAATCCTATTTCGCGGACATTCAAAAAAAGATGTCCGGATGGTGCCATAAAGATCATTTCCATTACCATGGAGAATTGAACAGACGTGAAAAACTTGATTTTCTAAGCAAACTAAGCGTTTTTTCCGTACCAACACCTTACGACGATCCCAAAGGGATTTTTCTCCTGGAAGCCATGGCAAGCGGAGTCCCGGTCGTACAGCCACGACGCGGAGCCTTCACTGAAATTATCGAAAAAACGGGTGGCGGACTCCTTGTAGAGCCGGATGATACGGACGCCCTGGCCCAAGGCCTGCTCGATGTCTGGCACAATCCCGACAAACGGAAGGAACTGGCCCGGCTGGCGTATCATGGAGTAAGGGAGCATTACAGTACGACGCAGATGGCGAAAAATACAGTGGATGTTTTCAAGACCATCATTGCAGAAAGAAAGAACGATGGTGAGTTATCGAACAACGACGGGAGAGCATAAAGTTTGAAGGTGAGAGTTTGAAGTTTCAAATGATTTTGGGGAGGCCAGAAAGGAAGATCCTTATGCTTGCCCTCCTTCCAGACCTAGCCGGTAGACTTAATATAAATTCAGATAATTTGCGTACAGGGAAATATTCTGGCTCCTGACTCTTTGCTTCGGGCTTCTGGCTTCCGGCTCCTAAATAAAATATAATCCCGTTATTGTGTATAAAGTCGTAAAATATTTTATGGACTCGATTCATTGAGGAACTCAATTGCTTGAAGTAACAAATTTATCCAAGGAATACCCGATGCCGGGGCATAAACTCCAGGTTCTTTCGGGCATAGATTTTTCGATGAATGAGGGCGATTCCGCTTCGATCACGGGACCCTCCGGCAGCGGAAAAAGTACCTTTCTCTACACTCTGGGCGCCCTGGAACCTCCTACTTCCGGCAGCGTGAGGCTGTCGGGTAAAAATCCATACGAATTGAATGAGAAGGACTTGGCGGCATTCCGAAACCGACAAATCGGTTTTGTGTTCCAGGATCACCATCTGCTGCCTCAATGCACCGTGCTGGAAAATGTACTCATTCCAACACTCGTGGCGCCACCGGACGAATCTTTACAGCAACGGGCGAAGAGCCTTCTGGAGAGGGTTGGACTGACGTCGAGAATCCACCACAAGCCGCATGAACTATCGGGGGGCGAGAAACAACGCGTTGCACTGGCCCGGGCTCTTGTGTTGGAACCACAGCTTGTTCTCTGCGACGAACCGACGGGGAATCTGGACCATGAATCCACAGAAACGGTCGTATCCCTGCTTTCAGACCTTCACCAACAGCAGAAAAACATGCTCGTCGTTGTGACACATAACCTTGAAGTTGCCGAGCGGTTCGGTCGGAAATTCAAGCTCGGCAACTCCCGTTTAGTACCGGTATGATGTAAAAATAGTGGCATTATAATGAAACCCGCTCGCCTGATATTCCGCAGCCTTTTTCATTACTGGAGAACCAATCTCCCTGTGATTGCAGGCATAGCCACCGCAGTCGCCGTTATGTCGGGAGCACTGATGGTGGGTCGATCCGTTCGCGGCAGTCTCAAAGATCTACTTTTCGAACGAATCGGTAATACGGAAGCGATTATTACGGCCGACCGTTTCTTCAGTGAGGATCTCGCCGTTAAAATGTCGCTCTACGGCAGCGCCTGCCCGATTGTATATCTCAAGGGAGTGCTCATTCAGGAAAGTAGCCGTATGCGTATGCATAAGGTCAATGTATACGGTGTCGACGAAAGGTTTTGGACCTTTCAGGGAATGCCGGATCAGGCATTTCACGACGACCGTGCGGCCCTGATCGGATCCCCGCTTGCACAGCAGATGGACGTCGATATCGGAGATGTAGTGCTGCTGCAGGTTGAAATGCAGCAGTCCATCCCAAGGGAATGGGTTTATGGGCAGCGGGAGAGTATGGGCAAGACAGTCCGCCTTACCTGCCGCAACATCCTGCCTTCCGACATGCTCGGTGAATTTGCCCTCCGGTCCACACAGGGGGATGTCTATTCGATTTTTGTTCCCATATCCCGTCTTCAGGAGGATCTGGATCAACCGGCTCTGGCGAATGCTATCCTTTTGACCGATACGGACAGTGATGCACTGGGTTCGCTAAAAAACACTCTCGTGCGAAACCTTGCACTGGAGGATCTCGGCCTGAAACTGAAGGACCTTCAGTCAGGAAAAGGTTTTCTGCTCGAAAGTCATCGCATTCTGCTGACCGATCCGATAGCGGACGCAGCAGTTCAATCCGCAAAGGATACAGGATTATCGGCCTCTCCGGTATATACCTACCTGGCTAACTCAATTCGCGCCAATGGCAGTTCTATTCCCTATTCCGCAATCACGGCTGCAGACCTGGATCAGGGCGCCATGAAGTCGATCGAGATGGACAGTGCTGAAAATGTTGTGTATCCCGATTCAGGGGTTGCGCCTATTTATCTGACCGATTGGGCAGCGAGGGATCTCAACGCTTCGCCGGAAGATTCCATTGAAGTGGAATACTTCATCTGGCTTGAAGCGGGTAAGCTGGTAACACGCACCATGCAGTGTTATATGGCGGGGGTGGTGGCAACCTCCGGAGAGGTCAATGACTCGCTGGCCCCGGATATTCCCGGCATAACAGGGGCCGGAACCATAGCCTCATGGGACCCCCCGTTCCCGCTGGACCTGAAACGGATTCGAAAAAAAGATGAAGACTACTGGGACCGCTACCGGGCGACTCCCAAGGCATTCGTTCCCCTGTCCGTAGGACAGCAACTATGGGAGACCCGCTTCGGCAAACTTACTTCAGTCCGCTTTTCACTCAACAACGGAAAGGATATGGAGGCCGCTAAACAGGAGTTTACGGAAATATTCCTCAGTCGTTTGAAACCGGAAAATTCAGGTTTTCTTATTCAATCCATTAAAGAAAAGGGGGTAGCGGCTTCTCGCGGCTCAACCGACTTCGCAGAATATTTCATATACTTCAGCTTCTTTCTTATCATATCCGCAATGCTCCTTGCGGTACTGTTTTTTAAACTAACCATTGAGCAGCGCGTAAAGGAAATTGGAATACTGAAAGTCGCGGGAGTTGAAGGGGCCTGGCTCCGGCGCCTGTTCTTTTCCGAAGGACTGATACTATCCGCCCTCGGATGCATCGTAGGCATCGTGGGATCGCTCCTTTACGGTTCCCTAATGGTATACGGTCTGCGTACATGGTGGATGGGCGCCGTCGGAACCAGCCGCCTTACACTGCACTTCAACTGGCAGGACCTGGCTGCAGGAGCTGTGTCAGGATTATGTTTCTCTCTGGCAACAGTTGCCTGGACAATCCGGGTATTAAAGCGCAACTCCCCGCGTTCTCTTTTGACCGGCACATTGGAATCGATCGCAGTTCAAGGACGGAGGGCCCGGATACTGGGAATGGTTTCAGTGTTCTCGGCAGCAGCTGCCCTGACGCTTCTTATCGCCGCAACTTTTGGCGCACTTTCACAGCTTGTCGGCTTTTTCGTCGCCGGATTCCTTTCCCTAGTTTCCATCCTTTGCGCTACGGCCTATTCCCTGCGTCGATATAATCCACGTCCTATTACCGGAAATGGTTGGCCTGCACTTTTGCGGCTTGGCATCAGAAATGCCAGACACCGTCCCGGACGAAGCCTATTGTGCGCCGCCCTGATTGCCTCGGCAACGTTTACTATTGTATCTACAGAGGCGTTTCGCAGGAGCCCGGACAGCATATCGCTCCAACGGGATTCCGGAACAGGAGGGTATCCTTACCTGGCCGAGGCGTCCCTGCCCGTTATTCACGATCTCAACAGCACCGATGGACGCGAAGCACTCGGAATCCGGATGACTTCGGATTTCGATTCTGTCCGGTTCGTGTCTTTTCGCGAACGGCCTGGAGACGACACCAGCTGCCTGAACCTCTATACGCCTCAGGAACCGAAAATCCTGGGAGTTCCTGTATCTTTCCTGAAATCCGGGAGGTTTTCCTTCAAGAGTTCTCTCGCGTCCAATCCGGAACAGAGTAAAAATCCATGGCTGCTTCTCGATGCCGAATTGCCCGACGGCGCTATCCCGGCAATTGCGGACGCAAACACGATTCAATATATCCTTCATCTTTCCGTAGGCAGCGATCTTACAATACAGACCGGGGACGGGAGCCCTGCACGGCTGCGTTTTGCAGCGGCATTAGATGACAGTATTTTTCAGGGAGGAATTCTAATTTCAGAAACAAACTTCCTGAAGATTTTTCCGGACCTTGAAGGATACCGTTTTTTCCTCATCGACATGACTGAGCCCGATGACGAAGCCGCAATACAACCGTTGAAAGAAAGCCTCGGTTACTGGGGCATCCGGATCGAATCCTCTCTGGAACGTCTGTCGAGTTTTCATGAGGTCGAAAACACGTATCTTTCCACGTTTCAATCCCTGGGAACGCTCGGCCTGATTCTCGGCACTCTGGGACTTGCCACGGTATTGCTGCGCAATGTTCTCGAAAGACGTTCGGAACTGGCCCTTTTACGGGCGGCGGGGTTCAGGAGACGGATCCTCTCGGGAATCGTCCTGAGTGAAAATATTCTTTTGTTGTTATGGGGTTCCGGTACCGGTATCGCATGTGCATTGATTTCCATTGCGCCGGCGTTATATTCCAGGGGCGATTCCCTTCCGATTTTAATGGTCGTTCTGGTATTAATCCCTGTATTGATAGCGGGTATTCTGGCTTCCCTTGCAGCTGTCATTGCCGTATTCCGCTCGCCGCTTCTTCCGGCTCTGCGGTCTGAGTAACTGTGTGGGTATCCATAGGAGGATTTTCTCTTTGAAATAAATATTCCTAAAAAGCGAGAGACAAATTTATATGAATCGCATGAATCCTGTACTTGTAGGAAGAGGCATGGCAGGCCAGGCTATTTTAAAAAGCCTGGCGATTGTATCTCAAACAGATTCGGAGCTGGATCTGCTCCCGGTTCGCCAGGTCGAAAGAAACAGCCCCTTTTCGTCATACATCTCAAGCCACACTAATAATGTGTTGTTTCTTGCAAATCCCAGCGCACTGCACACGGCCTCAATAAAGGAAGGGCTTAAAGCGGAATTTCATACCATAGCTGCCGAAAAACCGGTCTGCGTACAGCAGGAAGACATCGATTTTCTAAAATCCGTTGATAGGTTCGTCTCGGTGTATCACGTTTACCGGGCTATGTGGGGCACCAGGACAATTAAGGGGATGATAGAAACAGGAGACCTGGGTGAAGTTTTCAGTTTCGAATCCAGATACTGGCAGTCTTCCAGCGCTCATAAAGCTCTCAAGGGAACGCCTGATAATTCCTGGAAGAATGCTCCCAACCTGAACGGGCCTCATGACACTCTCACCGATCTCGGAAGCCACGTTGTGGATATCTGCCTCTATCTCATGGCTGACAAACCCATAAACAGCCAATGCCGGCTTTTTTACAGGAACTCTGCGGCAGCACATCGTGACACCCATGTCCACCTACACCTTGATTTCCCGGGGGACAGGCATGCGCAGGCATCCATATCGAAAACAATGCACGGGGCGGCAAATGATTTTGAATATACCGTCATCGGAACCAAAGGATCTGCAACCTGGAGATTCATGCGCCCCGACGAAGTGGAGCTTGGCTCCGGCAATCGAAGAATCACCATTCCAAGAGAAATGAGGAGTACGTCAAGCGGGATGATGCCGTTCCACGGACTCGGATGGCTTGAAGGCTATGTAGAAATTACGCATCAGACACTTCGACGCGCCTCAGGGCTGGATGCCTCTCCCGTACCGACTCTTCCCGAAGCTTTAAGTGCGATGGATGTGCTGTTGAATGTGGAAATCATGAAATAAGAGAATGCTCTGCATAAGGCCGAAGCAAAGCTTCGGCTAGGGGCGAACCCGGAAGGCTCGCCCCTACATATTCAAAGCGCTTATATCCCCGGG
>JARRLM010000049.1:0-7165 GCA_037386985.1 Acidobacteriota bacterium
GCATATTTCACGGCGGAATACGGATTCCATGAGACCCTCCCCATAGCTGCCGGAGGACTTGGCATCCTTTCGGGGGACTATGCAAGGTCCTCAAGCGACCTTGGAATCAATCTGGTCGGAATAAGCCTGTTTTACAGGGAAGGATATTTTCAACAGGCTATCAACAGCGATAACTGGCAAACGGAATATTTTGTACCGCTGAGGCCGGATCTGCTGCCGCTGGAGCCGGTTTTAAATAAGGAAGGAAAAAGATACCTAGGGGAAGTTGAAATCAACCTTTCCCGGGTTTATTTCCAAGCCTGGAAGGTGAATGTCGGTCGATGCCCCGTCTACCTTCTTGATTCGAATCGTCCGGAAAACGAGTCCCTCTATAGAGATCTGACTCTGCATGTTTACGGCGGAGACAGTTCAACGAGAATTATGCAGGAGATGTTGCTGGGATTGGGAGGCATACGCCTTTTGCGCGATCTCGAGATCCAACCATCCCTGTATCACATGAATGAAGGGCATGTGGCTTTCCTCGTACTGGAATTAATCCGGCAGGAAATGGCTCTTGGATGCTCCTTCGAAGAGGCGTTTTCCCGGACACGCAGAAAATGTGTGTTCACAACACACACTCCCGTGGAAGCAGGACACGATCGTTTCAGCCCCGGGTTGATGAAATACGCATTCCAGCGATTCCAGCCCCAAATCACCTCATCATTCGAGGAATTGTTGTCTTTAGGGCGGATAGACACACAGAATCAGGCTGAACCTTTCTGCATGACGGTTCTGGCTCTGAAGACTTCGCGGTCTGCGAATGCCGTAAGTGAACTGCATGGCAGGATAAGCAGAAAAATGTGGCAGCCTTTGTTTCCTGAGAAATCGGAAGAGGAGGTGCCGATCGGTCATATTACCAATGGGATCCACCTGGTCGGATGGATGAAGGGGCCGGTTCGCAGCTTCTGGCGAAACAAACTGGGTCCAAACTGGGACAAGGAAATCAATGAACCGTCCTTCTGGCAGAGAGTGCTGGATTGGGAATTTGTTTCGGATGCAGAGATCTGGGCTTTGCGATACCGGTTGCGGCGGGCGCTGATCGAGTTTACAAGGCGCCGGTTCATGATGAAACGGGTGTCTCTGGGAGATCCCCACTTGTTCACCAGGGTTCTCGATCCGGATGCCCTTACCATCGGCTTTGCGCGGCGCTTTGCCACTTATAAGCGCGCACCGCTGATTTTCGATGATTATGAATCTATTGTCAAACTCGTCAAGGATTTAGACCGACCTATTCAGTTCATATTTTCAGGCAAAGCACATCCGGCTGATGACGAGGGGAAACGAATTATCCAGAAAATTATTCATCTAAGCCATCACAGCGAACTGAGGGGACATCTTGTCTTTTTGGAAAATTATGATGTTCACATAGCACGCCAGATGATATCGGGATGCGATGTCTGGTTGAATACGCCTCGACGGCCGATGGAAGCTTCCGGCACAAGCGGACAGAAAATTATCAGTAACGGTGGTTTGAATTTAAGTATTCTGGATGGTTGGTGGCGTGAAGCCTATGACGGCACCAATGGATTCGCGATCGGTGAGGACTCCCATCCTGATTCTGTGGAAGAGCAGGACACGCTGGATAATGCCAATCTCTGCAAGGTTTTAAGTGAGGAAGTCATCCCCTGTTTTTATGACCGTAACGATCGCGGCATTCCCAGTCGATGGATCGAAAAAATCCGGCACTCCATGGCCACATTGCTGCCGAAGTTTACAACCTGGCGTATGGCTCAGGAATACGTCCAAAAATATTATCTTCCGGATTCTGAGTAACTGTTTTAAAAAGTACGGAATCAAGGTTCATGCCTCGATTCCGTGGCAGAAGCATGGAAATACGCTTTCTCTTCACGAATCAGCAGGTTGCTCATAACGGTTAAAATCCTGGCGATCAGGATTTTAACGGGTTAATGTGTTGATTTTGGGAAAGAGCGACAATTTTTGGGAAATACAGAATCGGAATCGAGGTTTATGCCCCGGAAAGATCCATTGAGAATTGTTATGTTTTCGGCCGAAGTTACTCCATTCGCTAAAGGTGGTGGGATGGGGGATGTGGTAGGGGCCCTTCCGAAAGCGTTGGAGAAACTGGGTCTTAATCCTGTTGTTGTAATTCCGGCGTATGCATCCGTTTTGCGACAGAAACAATTCGACCTTAAACCCTGCAAAACGGTTTCCGGTTTTAATGTTCGAATGGGGAATAAGACCGAACGCGCCAGGATTTTTCAAACCCGGCTGAATAATACAGGGGTGGACGTATACCTTATAGGCTCGCATAAATATTTTGATCGGGCGGGCATTTACGATAATCCAGAAAGCGGAGAAGGCTACGGTGACAATGGGGAGCGGTTTCTTTTCTTCATGAAGTCGGGCCAGGAACTGCTCCTCAGGATGGCGATCCCGGTCGACATCCTGCATTGTCATGACTCCCATACGGCGCTAATACCGGGCATTATCCGCACAAAATACAACAGGAGTCCATTTTTCAAAAATGTCGGAACCCTGTTCACGATCCACAATCTTGCATATCAGGGAATTTATTCGCCCAAAGTGCTCCGCTTCGCCGGTATTGATGGCGAACATTTCTATCCTATGTCTCCCTTCGAATATTGGAACAATGTGAATTTCATGAAGGCCGGGATACTTATGGCGGATAAGGTAAACACCGTGAGTCAAACCTATGCCGTCGAAATTCAGGCCGGTCCTGAATACGGTCATGGACTGGAAGGAGTCCTGCGAAGCAGGAGAATGGACCTGAGCGGAATTGTAAACGGGATCGATTACGAAGAATGGAACCCCGAGAAGGATCCTTTAATCCCGGCTCATTTTTCCAGGGACGATTTATCCGGGAAAGAAAAGTGTAAGAAACATCTGCAGCGGCATTTCAAACTTCCCCCTGTCGCAGGGCGGGTGCCCTTAATCGGTATTGTATCCCGATTGGTGGATCAGAAAGGATTTGAGCTTATCGCGGAAGCGGCGCCGGAGATCGTGGCTTTGAAAATGCAAATGGTCATACTGGGAGTGGGGCAACGTAAATACCATGACCTTCTGAAGAAAATAGCCTCAAGATACTCTGACAAAATTGCCGTTCACCTGGAATTCGATGATGCTTTGGCGCATAGAATTGAAGCAGGGTGTGACATGTTTCTTATGCCGTCCAGGTATGAACCGTGCGGCCTCAACCAGCTTATCAGCCTGAAATACGGCACTATCCCGATAGTGCGCGCCACCGGGGGGCTCGCCGATACCGTTGTACCCTATGAAAAGGAGGCCGGGACAGGATTCCGTTTTGACGCGTACTCGGCTGAAGAAATGATGGCGGCTTTGAAGCTGGCATTGTCAGTCTATTCCAAAACGGACCACTGGCGGAATCTTATGATTCGGGCAATGTCCGAAGACTGGTCGTGGGATAAATCCGCTGGAAAGTATATGCAGATTTATCGAAGCATTTATTCAAAAAGGCATTCAGAAGCCGGATTCGCTACACGAGACAATACGGGCCGAGGGGCTGTTGTTTCTTGAAATCTCCTGTGTAGTTTATGATGTATGCCAAGAGGGAAATTATATGACGGAAGGAAATAGATGGCGGCTTAAGCGATTCATGCTGTATGTGCTTCCCGTGATCTGTCTTTGGACTGTCGGGATAAACGCCCAAAATCGAACGCCGGGAATAACGACGGATGCCTCCGACCAGGAAGCCGCTCTGAAGGCGCCCGAATCCGTTGGATTGAATCCGGACCGGCTGGGATTGATTGACTCTGCGGTTGAAGCGTCCATCAAGGAGGGTGAAATACCGGGAGCTGTAGTGCTTGTAGGCCGGAAAGACGGTATCGCGTATTTTAAGGCTTTCGGCAATCGCTCGATCAGGCCTGCGCGGGAACGTATGACCAAGGATACGGTTTTTGATATTTCGTCTTTGACAAAAGTTGTGGCGACAACTCCTTCGATTCTTCTGCTGGTCGAAGACGGCATTCTCAGGCTGGGCGACAGGGTGAGTCGCTACCTTCCCCGTTTTAAAGGAGGAGGGAAAAGTGAAATTACGGTGCGCCAGCTTCTAACGCATTATTCCGGGTTGAAGGCCGACTTCGATCTTTCAAAGCGATGGTTCGGCTACGATGCTGCAATTGAGGAATTGTTTAATCTTCGAACCGATTTCAAGACGGATGAGGAGTTTATATACAGCGATCTCAATTTTATCACGTTGGGGGAAATTGTCCGGGTTGTCAGCGATAAAACGCTTGACACATTTGCCTGGGAAAACATTTTTATTCCGCTGGGTATGACGGATACCTTCTTCCTTCCTTCTCCGGATCTGATTGGACGCATTGCTCCGACTGAAACGAGAAGAAGCACCCTGCGATATCTGCATGGACAGGGATCGAATGCATCCATGGACAAAATGCTTCGCGGAGAAGTCCACGATCCGACTGCATGGAGAATGGGTGGAGTCGCCGGACATGCGGGGCTGTTCTCGACTGCGAAAGACGTAGCCGTTTATGCCAGAATGCTGTTGAATCTTGGGAAGTATCCTGGCGGACGTCTCTTGTCTCCTCTGACCGTTCAGGCGATGAGCAGCCCGCAGTCGCCGCCCGGGTCTCCGCAGATCCGCGGATATGGTTGGGATATTCAATCCGATTATTCTTCGCCTCGTGGGGATATCTTCATTGGGGGGTATGGGCATACCGGATTTACAGGCACCTCGTTATGGATCCATCCATCGACGGATACGTTCATTATCATTTTCAGCAACAGGGTGCACCCTGATGGCGGGAAAAATATGAACCATCTTCGCAGTGTCGTTGCAAATATCGTCGCGGCTGCCATTTCCGATCCCTGAGAAATGTCGGAGGTGCTATGAATAATACCAAAGGGCACTTTCTTCGTTTCGATGCGGAAAGCATCTGGAAAGCTGCACTGCAGGCCGTCAATCCCGAATCGGCCGTCCGAAAATTCGTCAAACGCAGGAAAAATATACTCCAAGTACATGGAAGCAGTTTCGATCTTGATGCCATGGGAAATGTCTGGGTACTCGGGGCGGGGAAGGCCGCAGCTCCGATGGGGAAAGCGCTTGAAAGAATCCTGGGCAAATATCTCACAGGCGGATTCCTGGTAACCAAGTACGGCCACAGCCTGCCGCTGAAAAAGCTGGAAATAATGGAGGCCGGTCATCCCCTTCCGGATGAAAACAGCGTGGTATCGGCGGACCGTATCCGTTCTTTCATGGAAAGCTGGATCCTGTCGGGCGATCTTGTGCTCTGTGTATTTTCCGGAGGCGCATCTTCCCTCCTGGTTTCCCCGGCGCGCGGAATCACTCTCAAGGACAAGCTGGAGTGTGCGCGGGTAATGATGAATGCCGGTGCATCCATCCATGAGTTGAATGCGGTGCGCAAGCATCTTTCAGCTCTGAAAGGCGGTGGTTTCGCCCGTCTGCTGCCGCAGGTCAGGGGGGTAGTGTCATTAATCCTCTCGGACGTTGTCGGAGACGATTTGGGGACTATTGCATCGGGACCTACGGTGCCGGATACAACGACATTTTCAGATTGTATGGATGCACTGAACAGGCTGAAGATCCAGAACCGTATTCCACAGGCAGTGATTACACGCTTTATAAAGGGAAAGGCCGGACGGATTGAGGAAACACCTAAGTCCGGAGATCCCGTTTTTCTGAAATATAAATCCTTCATCGTCGGCAACAATGCGCTGGCGTGTACTGCCGCTGCCCGGAAGGCACGACGGTTGGGGTACCGAAGCCTGATTCTTACGAGCCGGCTTGAAGGTGATACGGAAGCTGCTGCAAGATTCCATATGAGCATCCTGGAGGAGGTTGTGTCTCAGCGACGTCCCTTGTCCCGGCCCGCCTGTATCCTCAGCGGAGGGGAAACAACGGTAAAAGTAACCGGAGACGGCAGTGGAGGCCGTAACCAGGAGTTTGTTTTACATTGCGTGCGGCGACTGTCCGAGTTGCCGGCGCCCTGTCTTGTCGCCAGTATAGGCACGGATGGTACGGATGGCCCAACCGATGCGGCCGGAGCAATCGCAGATAATTCGACACTCACCCGCTCATTGAAATATGGATCATCCTTTCTTAAGGAATCCCTCGACAACAACGATTCCCATACTTTCTTCAAGCGTTTAAACGATCTGATCATCACCGGCCCAACCCGCACAAACGTCATGGATCTGCATATCCTTCTTATAGGTTAGCAAGTTCGCAGGTTTACGGGTTCGCAGGTTCTGTTCGAGAATTTTTCGGTTCCAAGTTGCCGGTCGAAGGTCAAAGGTCTGAACGTCAACGGAACCGTTAGAAGTAAACGGTGCTTGGATATGGATTCTTTTATTAACAAGAAGCCAGGAGTTGGAACCGTCTGTGTGTATAGCAGGACAGATTCGTTTTGAACGGAGGTTACAGGAGGATAAATGGGATAGATTGAACTACATCAAATACCCTATGATTATCTTCTGACTTCTGACTCCTGACTCCTGTCTTCTATAATTGTTTGTCTTCGGAAGTACACAGATCTTCGATCGGACACCGGGGGCAGAGAGGTTTTCTCGCTTTACAGATCCTGCGACCATGAAGAATCGTCTGGTGAGAAAACGAGATCCACCTGGTTTGTGCAAGACTCCGCATCAGATCCCGTTCGACCTGTTCGGGAGTTTTGGCATCTGAGAAACCCAGCCGCCTTGATATCCGAAACACATGCGTATCCACTACGACACCGGATGCCTTGTGAAAAGCGACGCCCAGAACAACGTTGGCCGTTTTTCGCGCAACACCAGGCAGCTGCAACAACTCTTCCATAGTATCCGGAACTGAACCGTCGAATTTAGCCAGTAGCATTCGACAGGATGCCTGAATATTTTTTGTCTTGTTGCGGTAAAAACCTGTAGATCGGATATCCTTCTCCAGCATTTCAGATTTCGCGTCGGCATAATCCTCAACATCTCTGTATTTTTGGAACAGGTCCTTGGTAACCAGGTTGACCCGTTCGTCCGTGCACTGAGCAGATAGGATTGTGGCAATTAATAATTCCAGGGGAGTGTTGTGGTGGAGCGTACACCGGGCATCCGGATATGCGGCATCAAGCCGTTTAAGGATCTGCTTTATTCTGCCTGCCGGTTTCTTTTTATT
>JARRLM010000050.1:0-7161 GCA_037386985.1 Acidobacteriota bacterium
GCTGGATATCGCCGCTGAATCCGCAAAAAGGCTGGCCAGGGCTCAGATTTACATCACAACGGGCGACATACCAGCCGCCGTCGCTGAATCAGACAAAATTATGGGTGCCTCAAATGACCCTGTTTTCATGGCACAACTGGGTTCTATCCTGGCTGCCACCGGGCAGATGAGTTCTGCGAAGAAAATGCTCGAACAGGTTCGCGCGTTGGATTCCGACCCATTCATTCAAGCAATCGCTAACGGCCTGCAGGGAGAAATTTTAGCCGCAGAGGGCCGATGGAAGGAGTCGGAACAATCGTTGCAGCTTTCCAAAAAATATACAAACGTACCGTCGATACCTTTGGCACGTGTTTTCATGGATTCAGGTCTTTGGGAATCAGCGGCAGCGGAATTCAACCATATACGTGAACAGAAGGCAACCATGCTGTTCCCTTTTCACAAACCCTGGTTTATGGGAGCCTGGGTACAGGCACTCTATAATGCAGGTCAGTGCAGTCTGGAATCGGGAAATTCCACAGAAGCAAAACAATATTTCAGACAATACCTATGGGTAATGGAAAACGCCGACTCCGGCCTTGATTCCCTGAAGGAAGCTGAAATCGGTTTAACCGGAAAACCGATGAGAAGGCTAAATCAATAATGATGGAAAGCAGAATTGAATTAATCCAGGGTGATATTACTCTTCTGAACGCGACGGTTATTGTAAACGCTGCCAACAACAGCCTTTTGGGAGGGGGAGGCGTGGACGGCGCCATCCATCGCGCTGCCGGTCCGGAGCTTCTCCGTGAATGTCGAGAGCTGGGAGGTTGCCGAACCGGAGATGCAAAAGTTACTCGAGGATATAATCTGCCGGCCCAATGGATTCTCCATACTGTTGGACCGGTCTGGAGAGGAGGAAATCATGAAGAAGAGCGTCTGTTGTCCGATTGTTATCGAAACTGCCTGAAACATGCGAATGAGCTGCAGGCGGAGTCCATCGCTTTTCCTTCCATCAGTACAGGGGCCTATCGGTTCCCTGTTGAAAAAGCTTCGAACATCGCCATTCGGGAGATAAAACAATTTCTCAAACAGAACACCCTTCCTAAAAAAGTAATCCTTGTCTGTTTCGATGCCCAAACCTACCAGCACTATTTCAAATTGCTTCAATAGTAGAATCAGCGCTGTTGGTTCAAGGCTTTGGGAACCTTGTTAAATATCTGTATGGAAAGCAAATATAACAACAAATTTATAATAAGTGGAATTACTTAATTTGATTCTTGACAATGCCGATCGTTTTAATAGAGTATTAAACAGTTTTAATCAACCGGATGAAAGGGACTGGTGAAAAATGAGCGAAGCAAAAAGCAAATATCGACTTTCAACTCTTGCACTGCATGCCGGACAGGAACCGGATCCGACAACAAACGCACGCGCTGTACCTATTTACTCTACTACCAGCTATGTCTTTAACAATACGGAACACGCAGCCGACCTCTTCGCGTTGAAAGAATTCGGCAATATCTATACACGATTGATGAATCCGACGAACGATGTTCTTGAAAAACGGCTTGCAGCTCTTGATGGTGGAATCGGGGGGCTGGTTTTTGCGAGCGGGCAAGCGGCCATCACAGCCTCAATCCTGACCATCACGCACTCAGGCCAGAATTTCATCTCGTCCACCAGTCTGTATGGAGGCACATGGACCCTTTTCTCCCAGACCCTCAAAAAACTCGGTGTTGAAGTGCGCTTCTTTGATCCGGATACTCCGGAACAGATTAATTCTCTGGCGGATGACAATACACGCGCTGTCTATATGGAATCGGTCGGCAATCCGAAAAATGACGTCCCTGATTTTAAAAAGATCGCTGAGATATCCCACAGACTGGGCATTCCGGTTATTCTAGACAACACGGTAACGACCCCGGCACTTCTCCGACCTATTGAACATGGAATTGATATCGTGGTGTATTCCACCACAAAATTCATCGGCGGGCACGGTGTGCATATAGGGGGAGCCATCGTCGACAGCGGTAACTTTCCCTGGGCCGAAAATCCTCAAAAATGGCCGGAGTTCACGGCGCCGGATGACGCCTACCACGGATTGATTTTCACAAAAGCTCTCGAACCCCTGGGCAACTTATCCTATATCGTTCATATCCGCACTCACTGGCTG
Source organism: Acidobacteriota bacterium (assembly GCA_037386985.1). Lineage (GTDB taxonomy): Bacteria > Acidobacteriota > UBA6911 > UBA6911 > UBA6911 > UBA6911. The sequence continues at coordinate 2,153 of JARRLM010000050.1, forward strand.
AGGGATACAGGAGGGTGTCAGAGTCCTTTCGCCTCCTTTTTAACGCTCCTTGGACTCGAGACGCTTGAACTCCGCATGCAACGTCACACACAGAACTCCCTTGCCCTGGCAAAATGGCTGGAAAAACACCCGGCAGTGGAGTGGGTAAACTATCCCGGTCTTCAGAGTCATAAGCATTATGATCTGGCTCAACGCTATCTGAAAAACGGGTCCGGAGCTATTTTAGGATTCGGTATACGCGGAGGACGGAAAGCCGGGATTAAATTCATCAACAGCGTCAAACTCGCCAGCCATCTGGCCAATGTTGGAGACGCCAAGACCCTTGTTATCCATCCGGCCTCGACAACCCACTCCCAATTGACGGCTGAAGAGCAAAAGGAAACGGGAGTTTCAGAGGAGTACATCCGGGTATCCGTAGGGATAGAAGACATTGCCGACATACAGGAAGATTTCGATCAGGCATTAAAAAGCAGTGGGCAGTAAGAAGACAGTATCTTTTTAATTGGCAGAACATATAGCTTTAAGAAGAAGTATTTCCTTCAATCCTTGAACAGACTTTACGGAAACCGAACAGAGGTTCGGAAGGGCTGCAAGATAATAGCCCTGGGCGTAAGCCCTGCAACCCTGGGAGGTAGGCGAAATCCCTAAAGAAATGTCGGATTGGAAAAAGGATTCACGATGAATACGGATGTTTTTGAAAGCAGCGACAGTTTACGCTCCGCGCAGCCGCTGAAATATATCAAAACGGTCGCTTTCTCCGAACCTATCGATCTTGAACTTGGGGAGAGGCTTCCGCAAATAACGGTTGCCTATGAAACCTATGGCAGTTTGAATGCCGCTGGAGATAATGCCGTTCTGATCTGCCATGCATTAAGCGGGGATTCCCATGTCGCCGCCCATGACGCAGAGGATAGTCCCGGCTGGTGGGACGTCGTTGTGGGCCCGGGGAAAGCGATCGACACCGACAGCTTTTTTGTCATATGTCCCAATGTTCTCGGAGGATGTCGTGGAACCACCGGACCAACCAGCCTGAATTCTGAAACCGGCCGGCGCTATGGTGACAGCTTTCCTACTATCACAACCGTCGACATTGTTGAAACGCAACGAAAACTGATTGACTTTCTCGGCATATCGCGTCTGCTCGCAGTGGTGGGCGGTTCCATGGGAGGCCAGCAGGTTCTGACATGGGCCACTCGCTACGCGGACAGAGTTGCGGGAGCCGTAGCTATAGCTACTTCAGCCAGATTGACGACGCAGGCCCTGGCCTTTGATATTGTGGGACGTAATGCAATACGGCGCGATCCAAACTTCGAAGGCGGCGATTATATCGACAGCGGCCACGCGCCGGCAGTTGGACTCGCTCTGGCCCGAATGCTTGGCCATATCACGTATTTATCTCCTGAAGCCATGCGTGAAAAATTCGAAGCCGACCGGCTCCAGCCGCGGGAACTGGATACGGAGTTCGAAAAAACATTCAGCGTCGGAACCTATCTGGCCTATCAGGGCGGAAAATTCGTAGAACGGTTCGATGCCAACAGTTATATAAAGCTGTCAATGGCTATGGATCTCTTCAACCTGGGAAACACTGAAGAAGCGCGTGCTTCGAACTTGAACCGCTCCACATGCCGGTGGCTGATTATGAGTTTCACAAGTGACTGGCTTTTTCCTCCTCGACAATCCCAGGAGCTGACCAATACGCTGCTGGCTTCGGGGAAATCTATAAGCTACTGCAATGTCGTCAGCAGCTGCGGTCATGATGCATTTCTTCTCAAGGACGATCTGCCGGTCTACGGAGAGCTTATCCGCGCATTCCTGGACAATATGCACAACGGCCAGCCTAAATGTATCGAAGATGACGATTTTTATATCCATGCACCCACAAACCTGGTGAGTGACATTCACCGGCCCCGGCTGGATAATGAGCAGATCGTACGACTCATAGAACCCGCTTCAAGCGTGCTGGATCTTGGGTGCGGCCGGGGAGGTCTGCTGGTGAAATTGCTCGCAAACGGGCATAAAAACCTCATGGGACTGGAACTCAATGAAGAGAGCGTTTTAAATTGTACCCAGAGAGGTTTGAATGTAGTGCAGGCGGATCTCAACTCAGGGCTCTATCCTTTTTCAGACAAGCAGTTCGACTATATTGTCCTCTCGCATACACTGCAGGCGGTACGGGATGTGGAGCATCTTATCCTGGAGATGCTTCGAGTCGGCCGGAAATCCATCGTAAGTTTTCCCAACTTTGCCTACCACAAACTGCGCAAAATGCTTCACGAGGAGGGAAGATCTCCACGTTCTTCCCAGCTGCTCCGCTACGAATGGTACAACTCGCCCAATATTCGTTTCTTTTCCATCGCGGACTTTAACGATTTTTGCCGAAAACTGGATATCCATGTTCACCAATGCATAGCCCTGGACACGGAAGAAGAACGCCTCATTACAGAAGACCCCAATTTGCTGGCAGATATGGCTATTTTCGTCATCAGCCGGTAACAGCGGAAGCATCCGATACAATCTTCAATTTTCAATCTTTAATCTTTAATCCATTATTTCGGGTATACTATTCGTTCTCACGGAATAGCTATGGGACACCTTAACCTTAAAAGTTACCTGGACAGCCTTAAACGGGAAGGAGAGCTTCACGTTATCGATGAAGCCGTCAATCCTTATCTTGAATTAGCTGAGATTCAACGCAGGGTTGTCGCCGAACAGGGGCCGGCGCTTTTATTCACCCATGTCCTGGGAACGCAGTTCCCGGTTGTGACAAACCTATTCGGCACCCGTCACCGGATTGAACTGGCCTTTGGAGAAGAACCATCACGATTTATCAGGCACATTGTCCAAGCGGCGCAATGCATGATGGCTCCTTCATTTTCAAAGATCTGGAGTTTCCGGGATATTGCGAGGAAGGGCTTCAAGCTTGGTACCCGGTCATGCAGGTCCGGTCCTGTCTTGGACCGGCTGGTGGATCCCGCCAGACTGAAAATTCTTCCCCAGATACAAGGCTGGCCCAAGGATGGCGGGGCTTTCTTAACTCTTCCACAGGTTTATACGGAACATCCCGAATCGGGCAGGTCCAATATGGGTATGTACCGTATTCAGATATACGACGATACAACTGCCGGCATGCATTTCCAGATTCACCGTGGGATAGGATTCCACTACCATGAAGCGGAAAAAAAGGAAGAACCTCTTCCGGCCAATATTTTTCTGGGCGGCCCGCCCGCCCTGATCCTTTCGGCTATTGCACCGCTTCCTGAAAACATCCCTGAAGTTGTGCTCGCTTCATTATTGCAGGGAGAAAAGCTGTCCCTCATCCGGAATCCTGATATAAGCGCGCTTCCAATAGTATCCGAAGCGGAATTCGCGATTATCGGAAGAGTCCCTCCCGCCGAACGGCGGGAGGAAGGCCCTTTTGGAGACCATTACGGCTATTACGCCTTATCGCATCCGTTTCCCGTTTTTGAAGCGGAAAGGATATACCATCGCAAAAACGCCATTTTCCCGGCTACAATCGTTGGAAAGCCGAGGCAGGAGGATCACTATATCTGCGAATACCTGCAGGAACTGTTTTCACCCGTCTACCCTCTCGTAATGAATGGAGTGCAATCGGTATGGGCCTATGACGACGCCGGAGTGCATCCCCTGGCGGCTGCCGTTGTCCGGGATCGTTATCCTAAAGAAGCTTTTATGGCGGGGTTGAGGATTCTTGGAGAGGGACAACTGTCGCTGACAAAGTTCTTGTTAATAACAGACACGCCTTTGCCTCTGCACCGGGTCCGCCCATTACTGCAGCACATCCTGGAACGCGCTGATTTTAGTACGGACCTTTTTGTTTTTTCGCCTGTTTCACAGGATACGCTCGATTATACAAGCGGCAGGATGAATGAAGGGAGCAAGGCCATACTGATGGGCCTCGGAAACAGCCGTTTTAAGCTTCAGGAAACTCCCGTCGCTGAATTCAAAAACGCAGCCTTTCGAGCACAAAAAGTCTTCGTTCCGGGATTACTCGTAGTCGAAGGACCTCCATGGGAGGAGAACAATACTGGTGTCGGTCAATTGCTGGAAGAAGAAGCCGTACGGCCTTTTCGCATGGTCATCCTGGTTGACAATGCGACCGAATGTGTCCGGGATGAACAATCCTTCCTGTGGACGGTTTTTACAAGATTTGAACCTGCATCCGACATTCATGCAGAACAATGCCGCCTGGAACGATTTCATCCCAAACTGTCGGCGCCGATTGTTATCGACTGCAGGATTAAGCCCTGGTTTCCCCCACTGGTGGAACCTCTTCCGGAAACAGTCGCACGCGTCGACGCGTTGTGGGCGAAGCTGTTCCGCTCAAAAGCCTGAAGGAGGGTAATCCTTTGAAAACAACTCTCTCAGTTCGTGTTTTTCTTATTCTATCCGCGCTGTTTCTTTATTTCTTCTCTTCCATCGGGTGCCATCCCGGCGAGGATGGGGATGCTGTTTCCGCAAACAGCGTGAATTTGATGGAGAACCGCATTAGACAGATCGAAGACCGGGAGGAGATAGAGCGGCTCTTGATGGACTATGGCCGATTCCTGGATCAGCGGGATTTTGGATCCTTTTCCCGGCTTTTTTCAGAAGAGGAAGGCGAATGGATCGGCGGCATGGGAAAGGCCAGGGGGCGTCAGGCGATCCAGGAACTCATGGATGAGAAGATAGGCCCAGGAACAGGGGAAACGGATGCGCCCAACTTTCACCTGTTTATGAACGACAGCATAGATATGAATGGCGACCGGGCCAGCGCCCTGTCGAAATGGGTGTTTGTGATTCAGAGCCAGGAAGGCCAACCGCAGCCGTTCTACCTGGGTCATTATGAAGATCAGCTTGTCAGGGAAAAGGGGCATTGGAAGTTTCTCAAACGCGTCGTGTATACTGATATACCCAAGGATGTTCCAGAACCCTGAATACGCCGAACAGCCAGTATTTCTCGCGAGGCTAGCTGTTTTTCCCCGCAGGCAGTGTGACAATTCCCCGCAGTT
>JARRLM010000051.1:0-7160 GCA_037386985.1 Acidobacteriota bacterium
GGCTGCTGCCGGAGGCAACACTGTCGTCCAAATGAATAAAGGAGAATTCACCGGAATTGAAAAGGATAAAATCTTCCGACAAACGACTGAGGTGAATCAGCAGGGTACTTGCGAAATAAATAAAATCCAGCACAAAATCACGGTCTGAAACCGCGTCCATACTATTATGTGAGACCGAAGAAAAGCCCAGATCTGAGGCAAGAGCCTTACGGTCGATCTTGTAAACAGTGCCCGAAAGGGCTCCTGCACCTAGAGGGCAAACATCAGCACGCGATTTGGCATCCCTTAATCGTTGCCTGTCTCTAAGAAGCATTTCCGCGTAGGACAGGAGGTAATGCGAAAAAAGCACCGGCTGTGCTCTTTGCAAATGCGTGTATCCCGGGACGATGACTCCAAGGTATTTTTCAGCAAGATCTGTCAGCGTTTCGAGAATACGCTTCAGCATGGCTTCAATGTCGGATTCTTTCTGGAGAAGGTAAAGACGCAGATCTGTCGCCACCTGGTCATTGCGACTTCGGCCTGTGTGCAGTTTGAGTGCCAACGAACCGACCTTTTCAGACAAGGCTTGTTCTACGAAAGTATGAACATCCTCCGCATGACTATTGTCGATAAGGCTCGGGTTGCTCTGTTGGTCTCTGAGTACGCTGCGGAGTCCTTTTTCAACTTTCACTCTTTCCCTTTTGGTGAATACGCCAGCCCTTTCCAGCGCTCGCGCATATGCCAGGCTGCCCTGAATATCCATTACCAGCAGTTCTTTATCAAAAGAGAGCGAATTATTGAATTTCGAGAAGTATGGATCTTCCTCTGAAGAGAACCGGCCGCCCCACAGCTTTTTTGTCGACAAACTGCACCTCCTTAAAATGAACCACATTCCCAAATTATTTCATTGTTTTTCGATATAACTTTTTAAGAAACGCGGCCAGAACGATTTTCGCAGATTGAAAGGGAAGGAACAATCCTAAACCGATACGAAATAAAAACCCTCCGTGAGGGGACAAGAGATACATACCATGGGGGTTGCACAATTGTTAAACGATGCAATTATTCTTAGAACGTATCGTTGGCAGAGGATTCCACACCCATTCGACGGAGTTTTTCAACGAACGTGGTCCTTTTAAGATGAAGAAGGGAAGCAGCTCGCTTTTTGTTTCCTCCGGCAACCTGTAGACTCTGGAGAATGAGTTGTTTTTCAAGGTCGGAAATCATGGTATTGAAATGAATACCGTCATCAGGAATCTCAATAGCTTGAAAAGAAGCCATGGCCGTGGAAGGTTTTGAGACAACCGGGAAATCCTCAAGATTCAGTACGCCACGATCGCCCGAAAGGGTAACAGCCATTTCAATTGCGTTGGCTATTTGACGAACGTTGCCCGGCCAGTCGTGGGCCATCAAATATTTCATTGCTTCATTCGATACACTCTTTAGCTTCAGCTGCTGATCGGCGCAGTACTCCTTCAGGAAATGTTGCACAAGTAGGGGGATGTCGTCTCGACGGTGTTTCAAGGCTGGAACGTGTATGGGGATTACGTTCAATCGATAGTAAAGATCTTCCCGAAAATCGCCTCTTTCCACTGCTTCGTGAAGATCTGTGTTCGTTGCAGCAATAATACGTACATCTACTTTAGTCGTTGTAGTGCTGCCGACTCTCTGGAACTCGCGTTCCTGAAGTACCCTTAACAGTTTAACCTGTAAATCCATTGGCATGCTGGAAACTTCGTCCAGGAAAAGCGTTCCGTGATTGGCCTGTTCAAATCTTCCTATCCGGTGTTGATGGGCCCCTGTAAATGCCCCCTTGACATGACCGAAAAGTTCATCTTCAAGAAGGTTGGACGGAATGGCGCCGCAATTTACGCACACCAATGGCTGGTCCTTACGCGGGCCGTTGTAATGAATCGCGCGTGCAATCAATTCCTTGCCCGTGCCGGTTTCCCCCTCAATGAGCACGGTGCTGTTTTTGGAAGAAACAGCGCCGATAACTCGATAAATGTTCTGCATAGCCGTACTGTTTCCGACAAGGTTCGAAAAATGATATTTGCTTTGAAGCTCTCCGCGCAACATCCTGTTTTCTGACTTGAGCTTTTGTTCTTCCAGTCCTTTCTCAACGCGCACAACCAGTTCATCAAGTTGAAAGGGTTTGGGAAGATAGTCATAAGCACCCTTGCGCATCGCCTCCACTGCAGATTGAATATTCCCAAATCCCGTCATGAGAATGATAATAGTTTCAGGAAAAAGTGAGAGCGCTTCTTCGAGAATTTTGTCACCGGTTATTCCGGGCAGACGAATATCGGTGACTATAACGTTGTAGGGATATTGACGAAGCATTGCTAATGCAGCTTTTCCGTCCGCAGCTTCATCAACTTCAAAATCGGCACACTCGAGAGCTTGTCGAACAACTTCTCTCATATAATCTTCGTCATCGACAATGAGTATTCTCACATCCTTTTTCCTTACCATGGGTCCCCCAAGAAGAAATTAGGATTAATAACTAACTGTTACAGAAAATCCGTGCTATCAGGTTATTTGTATATCTCATATTATTCATAGATGTCAACAAATTCCTGGTTAAAAAGAGTAAAAAGAGAATATACATCATAGATATTATATTCGATGGGTAGATGTCAATTTTACCTATAAATTAATGTCAATATATTGACTCTCCGTATGCCCGAATGAAATCAAACAGAAAGACCTTCGGATAATTTCTCCCCATATCCTATTGTTAATAAAAGACATGTATATTAATTCAAGAATCAGAGTGAACATGGCACAGGGATTGCTATCAAGACAGCTGTGTCCTTGCTCTTAGAAACAGGGATAAATTCAAACGAAACGATGTTTTGCCTTTAAGGGAATATTTATGAAGTTCGCTGTTAACAGGCATCAGAGCGAAAATGGACAACCGGATTCCAACTCCAGGGATTCAGGACTGGCTGTAACCGAAGGATCGGCGCTCAAAATGGGTAATCATGCACCTAAAATCGTAGCGGTGACCAGCGGTAAGGGAGGTGTAGGTAAGACGAATGTTGTTGCCAATCTTGCCGTAGGCCTTTCCGAACTGGGTAAAAAAGTGATAGTACTGGATGCGGATTTCGGCTTGGCGAATATCGATGTATTGCTCGGGTTAACTCCAAGATACCATCTAGGACATCTGCTTTTCAGCGATAAATCCTTGACTGACATTATGGTTCAGGGCCCGAAAGGAATTCGCATTATCCCGGCAAGCTCGGGGATGCAACGTATGTCGGAACTGACTTCGGCTCAAAGAAATCATTTGGTGAAATGTTTCAACGCACTGAATGAAGATACCGATTATTTCATAATAGACACTGCCGCAGGTATATCACGGAATGTCATCCATTTTTTATTAGCCGCTCAGGAAGTCATCGTTGTCAGCATTCCGGAACCAACGGCTATCGTCGATGCCTATGCCGTCATTAAAATTATTCTAACCGAGGATCCTGAAAAACAGATCCAGGTCCTGATCAATTCCGTCGAAAATGCGGACCATGCGCATGAGGTGCACTGTCAAATCAATTCTGTTGTAAAACGCTTCCTGAATCGGGAAATAGGCTACCTCGGGCATGTGGACCAAGATTCTCATGTACCTCAGTCAGTCCGCAGTCAGGTGCTGGTAACCCAACGTTATCCAAATGCTTCCTCCAGCAGGTGTTTTCGCAACTTAGCAAGACGTCTCAATCAGCAGGAACAATCCACACAGCCTCAGGGAGGATTAGTTTGGGACAAATTGCTGAATGATTGGATCAACTGAAACAAAGTCTCATGATCCTCTTAAAGGAGGATCATCACAGTGTTTATCGAATAGCCAACAGGATTGCATGCCGTACCGTAATCCAGTGAAAGAGGATAAAAATATGCAGGATTTGGTGACCCAGTCGAAAATATATGAAACCACGGTTCAATCGAATACAGAGAGGGATGAATTAATCTTGGAGCATCTGCCTCAGATTAAGTATATCGCTCAACGCATTTCTACAAAACTCCCGTCCCACGTGGAACTGAATGACCTCGTAAGCGCTGGTGTCCTGGGATTATTGGATGCAATCGATAAGTTCGACGTAAACAGAGGGGTGAAATTCAAAACCTATGCGGAACTCAGGATCAAGGGTGCTATTTTAGACAGCCTTCGAAACCTGGACTGGGCCCCGCGCTCGTTACGAAAAAAGAGCAAAGATCTTGAAAAAGTTTATCGGGAATTGGAGCAACGGCTGGGACGTCCAGCCGCCGATAAGGAAGTCTGCGAAGAGATGGGGATATCTCTGGAGGAATTCTATGAACTGGTGGACCAGATAAAGGGATTGAACCTGGGTAGCTTCCAGGAACTCTCTTCCCAGGATGATGATAAAAACGGTGAGCCACTTGTGAAATACGTTCCCGATGCGCCTCAAATGGACCCGTTTTTTCTTTTCCATAAAACGGAAATCAAAGGCATTCTCAGCACCGCCGTTGATACTCTTCCCAAAAAAGAACGCCTGGTCGTTTCACTCTACTATTTTGATGAACTGACCATGAAAGAGATTGGAGAGGTCCTGGGTGTGAATGAGTCGCGTGTTTCCCAGCTTCATACCAAAGCTATGTTAAGGCTGCGTACGAAACTGAAAAAGATGAACTGACAGAATTAGAGACATACACGATTATGGATAAAATACTATCGCAGGAAGAAATAAAGGCTCTTTTCTCCGCGATGTCTTCCGCAGATTCAAGCTTGAACTCATCGATAGAAAAAAGTCCAGATGCTAAAAAAATAAAAGATTATGATGTTCATCTTTCGGATCGTATCTCTCAGGATCAAATACGGTTCCTTCATCTGCTTTACGAATTTTTCGGCCGACACTTTGCATCTTCTCTGTCTACATGCTTCAGTAATGTCGTCTACATAAATCTGGTTTCTGTGGGACAGGGAACGTATTCCTCGTTTTTAAAAACACTGCCTGATCCAACCCTTTTTGCCGTCGTAGGTGTACGCCCGGTGAACAACAGTCTCGCACTGGAACTGAATCCATCATTAGTCTTCCCATTGGTAGACATGATTCTGGGAGGAGTGGGGCGATTGCCTGTGGAAAACCGAATTCTTACCGTAATGGATCTGGACACGATAGACTGCCTGCTCAGACTTGCCATACGGGATCTGACAGATGTTTGGAATCCCATAATAGATCTTGATTTCTTTCTTGAGGACAAAGGCACCAGCGCGCAGATGTTCCAGGTTGCGTCTTTCTCAGACGCAGTAGTCACAGTCAGTCTGGAAGTAGAAATAGGCGAAAACTCAGGAAGGATGAACATCTGTATCCCTTCCCGTTTCCTGAAACAACTGTGGAACAAATTCGACAGGGAATGAAGTGTGCGCCGATGATGTGTCAGTTTAATGTTTGTCGGTTATTTAACGTTGTTTTTTAAGGGATTCAAATGAAACAAGCTTCGGATTCTCTCCTCACCCTTTACCCAATCCGTAGTACCTGGACACGGATCGCAAAAGGAATATCTCGAGACGAAGACTCTGCGATCCGCTGTCTCCTCACCCCTTTCCACTTATGCCAGAAAAACAGGCACAGGACGTATTCTGTTTTTCCGGGCAGATCTTGACCGCCACGTAGTTTTATCCACAACAGGTTGGGTGAGGAGAGTATTCGAAGCTTGCTCCATAAATTGTCCTCTGTATTCTTCGCAGAGATTCAGCGATAGAAAAGCCTCCTCGACAGGATTTAGCCTCAATTCCAAATTTAAATTAAACTCGCACTGGTAAAACGGATAGGCTGTTATGAAATAAAGTGCTATCATCAAGAAAGAAATACTATTCGTAAGAGGCATTTCTTGAGGCTATTATGGAAATGGACGGCAACAAGTCTTCGATGGATTTAAAAAAAGACGCTCGGCACACCGACATGAAGCGGCCGTCCGGGAAAACCATTCAGAACCGCAACGATCAAAAATCCGGCGCAGAAAAGCCGGCGTCATCCCTGTGCAACCGGGAAGTTTCGCATCTCGAAAATCTGATCCGATCCGTACCAAATACGCGGAAAGCATTAGTCGAACGAATTAGGCGGGATTTCCATAATGGTAATTATTCTGTGAAAGCCGAAAAGATCGCTGAAAAGATCCTGAAGGATAATTTGGCGGATGAAATTTCTCAGGCTCAACTTGACCCCAGTCACCCGAAAAAATGAAATAGTTGCTGTCAAAGGGAAGGGCGAAGCCCCCCTTTCCGAAAGCTCCGCCCTTTTGACTGCCACGGGAAATAATTCCTGGTTATTTCGAGCTCTGATATCCCGCGGCAATGTTACAAAAAATGAAAATTGATCCTGTGACGAATTTTAGTGTGAATTTGTTGGGATCAATCTTTCCTACATTCCTTCCAACGCACTTCAATCGAAATTCATTTTTCAATGCCGGATATAAGAGATCCGACCCCTGCAAATTTCACAAAACGTATCGTCCATTGGCACGGCAGAGTTTAGGGCAGAAGATTAAAAATAATTGAAACTGAAGTTGCGTGTCGTTGACGGGGAACATTCAAACACCTGACGGTGACGAGGTGTTTATGGAAGGATACTGTTCAGAAGATGTTGAGGGGAACGAATTATCATGAAAAATATGGACCTGCTCTTACAGAACGGCTCTGAAATAAGATATCCCATTATAAAAAAGTTTAACGCTCCCAGATGTAAGCTCCGAATTGCTTCCTGATTTTAAATCCAAGACGACGATACCATTCGTAAGCACGCCGATTGCCAGGAGTCACTGCCAGGCTGATTCCATTAAATCCCATTAATTTATATTTTTCCAACGATCTCAGCATAAGCGTATTCCCCAGGAACTTGCCCTGGCAGGATGGATGAACTGCAATTTGTGGGATCATCCCAATCCCATCGGAAATCCGGCATCCGAGTATCAATCCGCATGGATTGTCCTTTTGATCCAGCGCCATGAAGGAGGTTTCGGGCATAAAAGTACCACAACCGGGATTTTTAACAATACTGCGAAGATAACTTTCACACCCCCATACAGTACGGTAATCAGCATATATTTCAGCGTCGGCCTGATTTTTGTAACTTGCGGCAACAATTTTTGCTGCACTTTCAAGGTCCCTCGATTCCCACGGAATGATTTTTCCTGTGGAAGTTGATAATGCTTGACTGGAAAAT
>JARRLM010000052.1:0-8764 GCA_037386985.1 Acidobacteriota bacterium
CCTGCGACATGGTATTGGACATCTGTTGTATGGGAGTATCCATACCTGACTCAAATCCCAGGTGGTTTACGATGAAAAGCACGAGTATTGGGGGGAGGGTAAAGCGTGCAAACGCTACGAGCCATAAGGTATGCCTTGCCCGGCCACCCGCACGACGGAAAAAAGGCAATGCCAGGAAGCAGAGGACTGTTATAAGAGTTGCCTGCAGGATATGGTCGGCCAGGGCAGGCCATAGGGCGATAGAAAATTCTTCAAGCCATTTTTGACCCAGAATCATAATCGTCTCCCTTGCGGTCGGAAGTGTTGGACTGCTCCTTCTGCTGCTCCATCATCCAAGCCTCTACTTCGCGCACATCTTCCAGGCTCAACTTACCCATTTCCACCAGATGCGCCATCAGCGGGCGTGCGGAGCCACCAAACATCTGAAGCAAATCGGAAATCAACCGGCCATGTGCGGCCTTGCGGGAGACCTTGGGTTCAAAGATCAGGGCATAACCGATTTTCTTCAAACGGCTCACAGCGTCTTTTTCTTCAAGACGCCGGATAATGGTTTGAACTGTGGTGTAAGCGGGCCGCTTCTTCTCGGGAAGATTCTCCTGTATTTCCCGAACGGATGCCTGCTTAAGCTCCCATAGACTCCGCATGATCTCGAGTTCCAATCGTGTCAGTCTGGTGGATTTTTCTTTTGCCATAATGTTTTGCTCCTGGAGATCACTACTACATTTGAGGCTTAATCTACTACATTTGTACTTTATATGTCAATAGTTTTTTTAATTAATTTGGTCCGCCAGAAGAATTGAATAAACCAATAAGTGAAATCAGCTACCAAGGTCAGCTATACATCTCTCTCCCCCTACAACTCGCATCGCAATTTCGCATTGACGTATTACAGCCCAGTCTTCCATTAGAAAATCACAGCAAATTTAGCCAAATTCATAGAATTCCCAATGGAAGGATAGTCCCCTATCCATCCAAGTGAAAAAGTTCAATATTATAGGGCGTTTACAAAATCGATCGAAACTCAACATTTTCAGATTTCCCGCCTTAAGCCGGAGATTTATGGCTAAACTGTGCTAAATAAGAATCATCTTTTTCACTCCCGCCCATGCAAATTTTTTCCTGACCGGGTTGCATCTATGAATTTTATTTGAGACCCTTACGAAAAATGGGGGGTTTATGACTGGGGCCATACCTGGCAATAGGGTAAAAATTCATTACACGGGAACCCTAAATAATGGAGATGTATTTGATTCAACTCGCCATCACGAACCATTAGAGTTTGTCATTGGAGGGGGTCAGGTTTTCAAAGGTATAGAAGCGGGGGTCATTGGGATGGAAGTAGGAGAATCTAAAGAGATTCGTATTGAGGCAACTGAGGCTTTTGGTGATAGAAGAAAGGAGAAAATATTTTCTATGGAGCGAAACAAGCTGCCTAAATCTCTTGATCTGAAGATCGGTTTGAATCTGAAGTTCAAACGATCTGATGGCTCCTCCATTCCAGTTAAGATAAAAAGGATTACCAATAAAAATGCTAGCTATGACGCGACTCATCATTATGATTCTAATGATCTAAATTTTAAGATTGAAATAAGTGAGGTCGCGTAGCACGAATAAGAGTATTCGGATGTTGAAAAGACTATGCACCCATCATTGCATTCGCGCCAACCGGAGGATTTCGCGGCAGCCTGAATCGCGGGTCGGTCCTATTCTGAATTGTGGCATTCAAAATTTGCAGCGTCTTCGGAATTCCCTTCGCCTATATAGTGGAAGCCGCCGCTTTCTTCGGCCATTGTCTGATAGTACTCCTGAGTATCCATGGCAGAGAACCAGGGGTCGCTGACTCCATGAAAGAAAATCAGCTTCCCGCCGTTGCCTTTAAAGGTACTCAGGTTTGTCCAGGTGCTGTCGCCGACAGCCGCAAAGGCATCGGCAGCGGCCAGCGCAGCCTTGTCGACATCCATCTCATTTTCCGTATAAGGGCCTCCAATCGGGCCGGACGTGGCGTTCAACAAACCGGGCAGCGGCATACGTGCCGCAATTCCCGTATCGAAATAAAATCCGGGATACACCTGATAACCGCGGGAATCCACAGGACCGGCAAATGCCTTTTTCAGGACTTCAGCCTGCTTCGCCGTGAGGCAATCATTCTCATTTTCAGCCCGACAGGCAATGTCCAACGGATGGAAGTCGCATCCCAGAATATTGAAAACCATTTCATCGAAGACTCCATCTTTTCCATCACACTCCTTCAAGAAAGAATCAATGATCAGTTTCTTGTCGGAATCCGAAAAGCCACCGCTCGGAATCACCTTCCCGTCTTCATCCAGAGGAGCGTCCTGGTTGAGAGTCACGGCTACATAACGGTCCGCCAGGTTGGATAAACCGGTACGAATGGCTGGTGCACCCGCCACAATTCCGTCAAAATAATCCGGATAGCGCTGCGACATAATCATGGCCTCCCGCCCGCCGGTGGAGCAACCTACGTAATAGGAATAGTCCGGAGGCCTGGAATAGTATTCCCCTATGATTTGTTTGGCGACAACTGTCACCTTGCCGATCGCTTTATATAGAAAATTCAGGACGGCCTCCTGATCGCTCATGAAACTACTGTCGAAAGCGCCGCTGCCTTGATGACCCGTGTCAGTACTGACTACAGCAAACCCCCGGGTTAAAGCCGGAGTGCTTGCGGCAAACTGAGCGCCTAAGGGATTGCCTATGCTTCCGTTCAAGCCACCACCGCCCTGGAACAGGAATCGACCGTTCCATTTCTCGGGCAGTGCAAGAGCAAAACCGATTGCATAGGGTTGTTTATCTCTACCGGTCCGTTTATCGATCAATCCGTCAACGCGGCAGTGGGTTGGTATAGAACCTCGGAATCCGCCAAAAGGTGAAGGCTTGGAAACCGTAGCAGCCATGTTTCGCGTACCGGTAATTTCGAGCGCCATTCCCTGGATCTGGAAGCTTTTTAATGCCTCACATTTCTCTCCGGCCGTTGCAGCACCGGGAACAACCAGTACGAATCCTAAAAGAAATAATGATAAAATTGAGTTAGCGCCTTGAATCTTCATATTTCTGCCTCCGGATTGCAACTATAGGAAATCCTATATTTCCATAGGAACTTTTTTGTCCGACGATTTTCCGAAGCTACTAACAAATTTTCTCTTCGGACGCGATCACTGTCTGACGATAAAATTGAAAAGATAACATCGCAAGGATATTCTAAGTATTAGAATGTACGTACAAATACTTTGGTGTTTTGTCGATTTGCCTCATTGCATGGCTATCCTTCCATTAGAAAATTACGGCAGGCTCAACAACTATCGAAATTTCAAGTTTCCCACAGCGCGACTTGAACAGTCATCGATTATGCCAGGCCTATTAATTGACTTTGGAGGGGCAAATGAACTGGCTACTCCGAAGCGAAAAGACAGCCCGCTGAAGGCGTCATGGCGTCCTCAGCGGAAAGATCTCTTGATGTACTTCTGCCGCCAATACTCGGGCGTGCCGCCATCGCTCGTGACCCAGCGGTGCTTGATGAGCCAGCGGCCGTCGTGCTTCACGAGCTTCGTATAGTCTCGACCCTGCTCGAGGAACTGTGGCGGCTTTTCTATGCTCTCGTTCAGGACGTTCGTATAGATCAACCAACAGGTCGCCTCGTCGCCTTCGACGTCGATAATCATATTCGTCACGAGCGTATGGACAGTGCCTTTGTAGACTTCGCCCGTCTCCTCGCCTGTCGTGCTGTAGATCTTTTCGATCTCGTCACGTCCAGTGAACACTATGTTATTGACGTCGAGGATGCCGTCCTCGGTGTAGTGCCGGGCCATTTTCTCACCGCTCGCCTTACCGAGGTCGGCATAGTATCGAACCATCATGTCCTGGATCCGAATCTGGTCGAGCAGAGTTTGGTCGGTGACGGGCTTGTCCTGGGTAAAGCTCGTGCTCGGCAGCAGAAACAGCAGAGCGGTGGCGACGCCAACGATGCAGTTAACGGAAATGCGCGTCTTCATGATATCTCCCTGATGCTATAAGATTGTAGAAGGATTTTTTTAGGTACTTGAGGCCGCAATCCTACCCTCCACCGGTGAAATAAACCGGCGTCTTTAAGATTCGCCTTCCTTCCCCAAGCTCAGTGAGCTTCCGATAAGGTCCGTTTATGTTATCTGGTTCGAATCCTTCAAGGTAATAGATTCTTGATTTTACATCGGGAACGGAATTCCGTAATGGCTACCTCACGCTCTGGATTTCCTCGCTGATCGACTCCTCATAAGTGCTCCAGCCCGAAGATATGCCAAAAGGCGCCTGATGGAACACGGCTTCGATCCTGCGGATCTTGCCATTCTCGATCTTGAACAGTTCGGCTAGCTGCCATGTCCAGTTGATCCGGTAGTGATCGAAGAATGCGAACGCAAAGATAATGCCGCGCTCAGTGTCGGCAGCTACGAAGCGGCGATCGCGAATGCGATCAACAATACCGTTCAATCGATCACTGGTGAACTCTTCAAGAACGTTGGCGCTCGATCGCATTCCGTTTTCATAGCGCACGCAGTCTTCTGTAAACGGGTAGTAACCCTTGCTGTCGTGACGGGCCAGAGCAGTGAAGTAGTTATTGCCGGCCTGAACGAGCTCTTCTCGCGTATGCCGCTCGTCTTCAGGGATAACCTCCAAAAATATTGAATTCGGTTTGCCCATGGCCAGAACATTGTCGCCGGTGTTGCCGAAACCGCCGCCACCACCACTGTCATCACCACCGCCGCCACCGCCGAGTTGCACCTCGGGGCGTGATACCAGCTGCTCGACCTCGGTGATAAGACCGTCGCGAATCTTCAGGCGAACCGAGATACCAACATTGTTGCCGCTGCCATCGTTGACACCGCCATTAGACATGTTCTCCTTAACACTCCCAAGCATTGCGATCTGCTGCGTTTCCAGATCAGGCACGTAGAACCGATAGCCTTCGGTCCCGGACATGCCGAACCACAATCCCTCACCACCTAGCGGCAGCTCGATGCCGTTTTCCGTGAAACGAGTATTGCGCGCGAACAAATCGTCACTGACGTCCTGATTCATCATCGCTTCGAGATAGCGATTCATATACCCTTCAAGACAAGCACGGTCGCAGTCGGGGTCTTTGGCCGGCGGTTGTTGTGCCAGTACTGTTCCCGAAAGCACACAGAGGGCTACTGCAAAAAACAATAGGTTACGCATCGATTCATTCTCCTTATTGAAATGTAATAAAAGTAAAGTGCCACTGGCGACCTGATCTCTCTACTTCCCGGTATGTTCTTCGGGGAAGCTGTCAATACAGGGCATCATTCACCTATAAGATCCATCGCAGCTTCTTAGAATTCTGCATTGTGTTAAATAATTAGTCTCAGGAAAAATACGATATCACGATTTTACTTGGCAAGGGAACGCTCTTATCGGAAACTTGACCAGCTGTCAAACTAACGTTTTTGATCTCGGTTGTCACCGAGAAGGAGGATCGATGGAAGTTTTTGGGATCATAGGGATGTCATTGGGCACAATGGGATTCATTTTCGGTATGAGCGCGTTGGCCAAAATCGCCAGGTTGGAGAAACAACTAAAAGAAACAGGGATTCTGGACAAAGAGTCCAAAAGCTAATACATATATTCATCAAGGGTGAAGATGGGATTAGTCGCAATAAAAATATCCAGGCTTCCTTCGATTTCATGATTTTATTATTTCGATTTTGACTCCAAGTAATCTTCCTCCAGTGATTCTCAGTTCCCGGAAAAACTGGGAGTCTCCAGGCAAACTATCAATGCGATAGAAATGGGTAAATACGATCCCAGTCTCCCCCTGGCATTTTCTATATCAAGGCTATTTAAACAGCCGATTGAAAAAATTTTTGATCCTGACAAAGCTGAAAAATAGAAGACAGGATAATTAAGCTGGGCTGGAGTCATTTGAATTTTATCTCTCCGGCCCCGTATGATTATTCTGATCCTTTCCCTGCCAATGCTGTCGACAAGATGAATATAAGCCTGTTTTTGAAATAATGCGTTCAATCGAAGTGCTTTCCCCTTCGGATAATAGGCATTATGACTCCCCCTGAAACGAGCATCTGGGAAACTAAGGAAGCAATATGATAACTTCCCATATCGCGACTTCCATGAGAAGGTCGTATTTGTCAAGCCCGACGTGGCGGGCGTGCCGCCAGCCTGCAACCTTGGATCGGGCACTCGCCCTCTTTTAACAAATCCATGCATCAATCCATTCCGTTCAGGAATATATAAACTTTTCCCCACCACCGATTTGCCTCGCTTCCATCCGCACTCTTTGTAAGCCTTCTGTGGGCTCGGTGCTTTTTGAGATCCGTAAAAAGTGGGGCTGCTATCTTCTGGTCGGTATCGAATTTCTTCTGCCAAAGTAAACATCGTCCGGCGTCAGGTTCCCAAGAGCTTCGTGATATAGCCGGGTGTTGCAATAATCAATAAATTTGGGAATCTCATTCTTCAATTCTTCCGGAAATTCCCAAACAACGAGATTAATATGTTCCTTGCATGAACGATCTTACAGCTCAATTTTCCCATTTCCGTTGCCGCCAAACACAAATCGCCTTTTTTCAGAAATCCCCCACAAAATCGTCATTGGCATAAACTGGTTTGAAGAACTGAAGAAGCTGGCACCGGTGGATTGATAATCAGGACTTCTAACAGCATTTTGTGTAGCAATGTTTTCCAGTGCACGACCAACAGCGTTTCCTTCCATTGGACTTATTTTGCTTCTAGACACGAGGTGATTTCCGGATTACAGCCCCTCCCATCTTTCTAATACATGCTCAACTATAGGTGTTACTTTTTCACGCGCCTCCCATCTTTCAAAACCTCTTGAGAGGAGTTGGGCGTATGGTGTCTCAGTATGTCGAACATGAGCAATAACAGCCAGCCTGATGGCCTCTTCATTAAAGCTCTTCGCTGCGGCTGAACGACCTATCCGTTCGCTATATTTAAGGCAAGCGTGCTCTGCTATTTCAATCTCCCTTCCAGGAGGGCATTTAGGAAAAAGTTCGCGCACATGTGACGCAAATTTCTCGATATATTCCCGATCCAGTTCTGCTCTTCGTTTTGCTTCACGCTCTCTACGCCGGGCTCTGGCCTCACTGTCCTGCAAACAATCGTTTTCCGCTTGATCCAGGGCTTGGTTTTCTACCAACAAACCTTGCCTTTCATAACGGTGCCTAGCGCGAGACCATTTTATAACCACAGCAACCAAGGTCGAGTGTTTACGTGCCCGCCTTGTAAGCGCTGTGTCCCCAGCGGGAAGAAAGACAAGATGGTCCAAGTCGGCACATCCCAGACAGAGCGCCTTTTTTTCTTTGGTGAGTGTAATCCAAGCACCGCGCCCAAGATTTTCACCACACTCGTCACAGGCTGATTTAGATATTGTGATAAATACCGTTATATCTTTGCCTTGCATCATCTTGTGTTGATCCATAACTGCTTTTGTTCGGTGCTCGGTTGTGAGGATAAGATAAATAGATTTTTAATTATTTGACATTTTTGCCGTTAGGACGTATCCAGAGCAGCATTTTGGAAAACAATGATTAACGATGCCTGAAATACAGTCTATCATTCCATTGGAAAATACAGCTGACTTGACAACAACCGAAAACTCAAGTTTCCCATAATGCGATTTATGGGGAGTATGAGAGTTTTAATTCTCCGATCTGTGTATTACACGTCTATGTAAAGCCGCGATACAAAAATTGTAAGGAGGATGCATAACGCCGCATTAACATGCCTCAAACCGATAACGTAGTTGAGCGCATAAAATGAGCGAAGTGAATACGCGAAACGAAGTGTAGGTTTGGGGCATGTTGAATGCTTTGTTATGTGCCAGACCTGAACTCAAGCAATTTGTGCTAGCAATTCAAGTAACTTCGTTTTTTGGGCAAGCTTGGTCGAGCTTAATATTGACTCAGATGACTTATCAACGGTTTTCTCAGCATCAATAAATAACTTTTTTCCTGCGCTAGTTAGTTTTACGAGGCTTACCCTTGCATCTCTAGAGTTAGCTCGCTTTTTTACTAGCCCTCTTTTCTCCATTGGCGCTAAAAGTCGCGTAACACCGGATGCAGTTAACCCTACTTTTTCCGCTAAGTGGATACGCTTCATTGTCATTTCAGGTGAATTATAAAGGCACCTCATGACCTGAAACTCAGTGAAACTAATGCCGTGCACAACTAAAGCGCCATCGACCGAACGATTAATCTTAGACTGTACGGCAGTAAAATTGAGAATAATATCTGATTCCAATGTAGAAGACATCATTATATCCCTTGCATTATACTTGATTATTCAAGTATTGCGCAATATATAAAGTGTGTCAACATTTTATTTGAATTCTACTGAATTCCCGAACGTAGCCCACACGTAACTTAAATTATACAGAACTCGTTAAATAAATATACGGGTGGACGATGGACGTTGTATCCGGGATTCGCTATTGGCTCGATAGTCGTAAATATCTGTAATAATTCATTTTCAACTGTCAACGTCTCACCCTCTTAATTAGATATACAGCAGATTGTACCCTTCGAATCTAGTAAAACGGGCGGAGGTCTCTCCTGAGCAAACTTGCACAATTGTATCTTCCTGGATTCGGTGAATCAATCATTCTATTGAGAAATAAATCTAGCGATATAAGGGGACAGATTCACTTGGACGGGCAGTCGGAGAACAGGACAAGTGGATTTACGGTCCTGAAACGGGCTAATGGGAAGTAGCAAATCTCAGT
>JARRLM010000053.1:0-7105 GCA_037386985.1 Acidobacteriota bacterium
CTGCTGCCGGCTTAAAACCAGGGGCTGCAAGGTCGTACCACATATAGGCGGAAATATAATCTTGAGGGACGCCTTGACCGTTTTCATACGCCACACCAAGATTACTCATTGCCTCGAAATCAATTTGCTCTGCAGCTTTACGAAACCATTTCACCGCTTCTGAATAATCTTGTGGAACGCCCTTTCCGTTGGTATACATCCAACCGAGATTGAACTGTGCCATTGCGTAACCCTGCTCTGCAGACTTGCGAGTCCATTTTACCGCTTCAGCATAATCTTGTGGAACATCCGTACCGAGGGCATACCTCCAACCAAGTATGAACTGTGCAGCACATCACCTTGTTCTGCACGTTCGCGATGCCATTGAAATGATTCAGCAAAATCTGGTGAGATACCTTCCGCTTGCTCTGCTTCTTCCCTCAAAATGTCCGTAGATTTTTCACATGAAACAAAAAGAGAGACACATCCTGTCAACATAAGAAAACAGAACAGATTCTTCACGATTTTCCTTATGATAAAAATAAACGCGATTTGAGAGCCTTTGTCGTTGTAGCTATTTTAGCATGGTTGACTTATCTCTTTCTATTGAGCATAAATTTTTTAAAATATATTCACCTGCCGTGAAACATCCATTTTGAACATCCTGTCGAATTCAGGGAGCAGGCTTGCCGATAAGGGGTTCAGATTCTCATCTCAGCCGGTGCAATTTTTCATTGCGAAGTATCACAATGTGGTATAAGGTACGCCGGTAACATTTCATGCTTTTCCTTTCGATTGAGATTCAACCTGAATCTCATCTACGAGCCTGGGTTTCAATTGGTCTGCGCCCAGGCTCGTTTTGTGTTGAACTAAGCCCTGATCTCTCCCCCGCCCTTGTTCTGCCATTCCCATATTGTTGACATCTACACTTATCCGGACATAAAGTAGGCTGCATCTCACACAGGTTCATTCGTGAAATCTATTTGTGTTCCTTCGATAAAGGCAAGAGGACCGATTTCTGCTTCTGTCTTCCCTTTACCGATTTTTCGACAAAGCAGTGTTCCCCGCTGAACGGATCCCGTGTGGTCCAGTACATGAGCGTGGAGTAAGTGGAGGGGGTGGGAGTGAATACCTGTACCTGCTCAGGCAGAAGTTTAAGTTTTCGGGAAGCGAAGGCCCTGAGAGCTTTCATATCCTTTGCAGTGCATCCGGGATGAGCTGCGATCAGGTAATAGGTCAGAAACTGATTCCGGCCCTCCTCCCGGTTCAGCCGGTAGAACAGCGTCCTGAATTGAAGCAGGCTGCTGCAATCCGGTCGTCCCATCTTATCAAGTACATGCGATTCAGAATGTTCGGCGGCGATTTTTATCTGGCCGGAAACATGATGGCGCACCACCTCACGCAGATAGATTTCCCCTTTTGATTTATCCGCTGCCACCATATCGTGCCGGATGCCTGAAGCCACGAAAATTTTCCGAACTCCTTCAAGGTTTCTCATCGCTTTCAGGAGCGAAATCTGGAAGGCGTGACTGACTTTCAGGGTCGGACAAATTTCCGGGAAAAGGCACCGTTTGTCGAGACAGCATCCATCCCGCTCTTTTTTTCGACACTCGATCCCGTACATATTCGCAGTGGGTCCCCCAAGATCGGAAACTGTGCCTTTGAATTTTGGGTGCATCACCAACTGCGTCGCCTCGGCCAGAATGGAGGATTCGCTCCTCGAGCGGACCGTTCGCCCCTGATGGATACCGATCGCGCAGAAGTTGCACTCGCCATAGCATCCGCGGTGAGTTGATATGGAAAACCGGATGGTATCAAGCGCTTTCACCCCACCCTGTCTGCGGTAGTAGGGATGCAGCTCTCGTTCGTAGTCCAGGTTATAGACTGCATCCAGTTCTGTTCCCGAGAGGTAAGGTGGCGGGGGATTCTGAATTAGATAACGGGTATCCTGCTTCTGTGCCAGTGGAACCGCCGTTGCAGGATCGTTGTTCCTGTAAAAAACATGGAACATCTCTGTAAAAGAATTTTTATCGTCCGCGACCTCTTCAAATGAGGGGAGGAGAAAACAATCCTTCGGGATGCTTTTTGAAACGTAACATAAGCCCCGAATCACCCTCGGATCACGACCCGCATTAAGACAACGGGTAAATTCCATCGCCGAACGCTCCGCCATGCCGTAAAGTAAGTAGTCGGCTTTGGAGTCGAACAAAATGGAGCGTCGAACGGAATCGGACCAGAAATCGTAGTGGGCTATCCTGCGCAGACTTGCTTCTATACCTCCCAGAACAATTGGAATGGTGTTTTTAAAATATTTGCGAATTAGGTTGCTGTATACAATAACCGCGCGATCCGGACGCCGGTCATTCATGCCTCCGGGAGTGTAATCGTCACGTTTGCGCTTTCGCCCGATGGCTGTGCGGTTTGCTCCCATGGAATCGACGCAGCCGCCCGTTACGCCCCAGAACAGGCGAGGCTCTCCGAGCCGCACAATGTCCCTGCCGGACCTGGTATCCGGTTGTGCGATAATACCGACTCTGTATCCCGCTCGCTGCAGGACTTTGCCGATTACGCATACACCCATGAAAGACGAATCGATATAGCTGTCGCCGGTTACCAGGATTACATCCAATCGATCCCACCCAAGTGACCTCAGTTCGTCGGGCGTAGTCGGTAAAAACATGAATCGTCTCCCCGGTTGAAGCACGAGCAGACATTGCTTTTGAGACAGAAGTAATCTTCGTCTGCATGGCGTGCTTCACCCTCAATATTTAAGATTACGGAGGAAGCAGCCAAAACTCAACAAGGCTTCTCCAACGTCCGTTCATATTCCTTTTAATTTTGACCTTGGATGTTCAACGTTTTTTATCTGCCGCCTGCTGACTGCCGATTGTTTTTCATTGCCTATGGATCTGGTTTTGATACAATCGGACTGTCATTCACACAAACGTTAAATCGAGAGAATCGATATGAAAGAGACCATCAAATTTACACTCAACGGAAAGCCGACAAGCATAAACGTAGAAGGCGACAGGACACTGCTTTGGGTATTGCGCACCGACCTCGGCCTTACGGGAACGAAATTCGGATGCGGCAAGGGGTTATGCGGATCCTGCACGGTCGTAATCGATAAAAAAGCTGTTCGTTCCTGCCGTTTTCCTGTAAAGGATATCAGCGGCAAAGAAGTCCTTACAATCGAAGGCCTTGCACAAGGCGATACACTGCATCCTTTACAGAAGGCGTTTCTTGAACAGGGTGCAGTCCAATGCGGATTCTGCACATCCGGCATGCTCTTGAACGCATACGCTCTGCTGCTGGAGAATCCTTCCCTGACCCGTGACGAGATTATCAAGGGTATGGACAACAACCTCTGCCGCTGCAGTGCCCACACCCGAATAGTTCAGGCAATTGAAAGTGTTTCCACATAAATGTTGGATGCTTACAACAAAAAGATGAGGCGCACCATGGAAGTGAATAATTCCAAAGAAATTCAGAAATCCACCATCGATCCATTCGGGCGGCGGGACTTTATGAAAATCGTCGGCAGCGGCATCGTCGTCTTTTTCGCGTCAGGATCCGCCATCGAATCGGCCGTTCATGCGGCCCAATTTCGTGGGATGGGGGGGCCTACAGATTTTAACGATTTCCTTAAAATCGCGGAAGACGGTTCTGTTACCGTTTTTACGGGAAAAGTGGAGCTGGGACAGGGGAACACCACAGCTTTAGCTCAAATGGCCGCGGACGAACTCGGGGTGTCCCTCGATTCTGTCACCATGATTATGGGAGACACGGAATTGTGCCCCTATGACATGGGAACTTTCGGATCGATGTCGATTCGGGTTTTGGGTCCGCAACTGAGAGGCGCAGCCGCCGAAGCAAGGGAAATCCTGCTCGTACTTGCCTCAGAGCAGCTGGACAAACCGAAATCACAGCTTAAGATCGAAGATGGCGTTATCTACGACGAAAAAGACAGAGCAGCCCGTGTCACCTTCGGACAACTGGCCAAAGGGCAGAAAATAACCCGTAAACTCGAGGGAAGGGCCGTTACCAAGCCCGTATCGGAATTCACCATCATGGGCAAATCGATCACACGACTGGACGGCATTGCGAAAGTGACCGGAAAAGCAAAATACTCAGGCGATATACGCTTCCCCGATCTTTTGTATGCCCGCGTACTTCGCCCCCCGGCCCATGGAGCCACCCTGAAAAGCGTTGATACATCGGAAGCGGAAAAAATGCCGGGCGTTGTGGTCGTCAATGAGGATGGGCTCATTGCGGCGCTTCACGCCGATCCTGAAATAGCCGGAAAAGCCATCGCAAGTATTAAGTCGGAGTATGACATCCCGGCAGGCGATGTAGATGAGAACACGATTTTCGACCACCTTGTCAACAACGCTCCAAGGCCTCAGGAAAGAGAACCGAAGGGTGATCTGGCCGAGGGAGAAAAGATTTCCGCGACGCTTTTCGAGGAAACCTACCTGAACGGATACGGTGCACAGGCGCCCATAGAAACACACACGGCATGTGCAAAAATAGACGGAGACCGGATGAACGTCTGGATATCGACTCAGACGCCTTTCAGCAACCAGAGTGAAATAGCCAGGACTCTGGGAATGCAGTCTGAAAATGTCCGTGTCATGCCCGTCTTCGTTGGAGGAGGATTCGGGGGAAAGAACTCCGCTCCTCAGGCAGTGGAAGCCGCACGGCTCGCAAAGATTACGGGCAAGCCGGTTCAAGTATTCCATGACCGTGAAGAGGAATTTTTCCTCACTGTATACCGTCCCGCAGCCATCGTAAAGATCAAATCGGGAATCGACGATAGAGGGAAAATTACCCTGTGGGATTACAATGTCTACTTTGCCGGCGATCGGGGGGCGGAGCAGTATTACGATGTCCCTAACAATGTAATCCGCACTTATGGCAGTGCCATGGGAGGTATGATGGGCGGATCAAGCCCGCATCCTTTCGCGACCGGTACGTGGAGGGCTCCCGGAGCCAATATGAATATCTTCGCCAAGGAATCGCAAATCGATATCATGGCGGCGAAGTGCAAAATGGATCCGCTGGAGTTCCGTCTGCAAAACACTTCGGATCCCAGAATGCGGCGCGTTCTCGAACAGGCGGCCAAACGATTCGGTTATACGCCTGCGGCAGCACCCAGCGGTCGTGGAATAGGATTCGGCTGCGGTATCGACGCCGGAACCTATATTGCGGAAATCGCCGAGATCGAGCTGCAGAACGGATCGATAAAGGTCAAGAAGATCGTCGCTGCACAGGATATGGGAATCTGCATCAATCCGAAAGGAGCATTAATGCAGGTAGAAGGTTGCATCATGATGGGTCTCGGATACACGCTGACTGAGGACATCAGCTTCAAGGGCGGCAGGATCTTCACAAGCAACTTCCATAACTACAAGATGCCGCGTTTCTCCATGCTGCCTGAGATCGATGCTTTTATCGTCAAAAACGACGATCTGGCTCCCCAGGGAGGCGGCGAGCCGGGCGTCGTACCCGTTGGCGCAGCTGTCGCCAACGCGCTCTATGACCTGGCCGGGATTCGCGTTTTTCAGATGCCGCTGACGGCAGAAAGAATCAAAGCAGCTCAGGCATAAAACATCGTTTGAACGTGTGAACGTATTAACGTGAGAACCTATCAACGTTTGCACAAGGCAGTTACTTCCAGTGAGAGCCATTCACCCCGACGGCTTAGAGCCGTAATTCGAAGACCTGCATGCGAAAGCGCCCTGGAGACCTCATCGTAATCCTCCTGTAGCAACCCGGAATAGCAGGCAATTCCCTTCTCCTCGAGCAGGCCAGGTAGAAATCCGGACAATGTCACAAGTGTCCGCGCGTCAATATTCGCCAGGATCACGTCATATTGGTCTGAACCAAGACTTTCAAAGGAAGCGATACGAAACACCAGTTCCTTGCCGAATCCGTTCTCCGTTGCATACTGTCTGGCGCAATCCAAAGCGACGGTGTCGGTATCGATACCCAACGCCGATGCTGCACCGAGCCTAATGGCAACCATAGAGAGGATCCCGCTCCCTGTACCGATATCCAGGATCCGTTCCCCTCCTTCTATGTGGTCTTCAAGCCATTCAATCACCAACTGGGTCGTTTCGTGATAGCCGGTGCCAAAAGCCCGTTTGGGATCCAAAACCAGCTCGATCCCGTCAGATGAAGGATCACTCGGATTCCAGCTTTGCCGGATACGAATATTCCGTCCCAACCGGATAGGTTTCAGTGAAGCCGCCCAGGTTGCATTCCAGTCCCTGTCTTGCACCGGATGGACACTGACATCCGCATCTCCAATTTCAAGACTTTTCAGCACGGCCTTCAAATCCGCAAGTACAGCGTCACTCCACTTATCTTCAGGCCAGTAGATGTGAAGAATCCCAGCTTCTTCCCAACTGCCCAGGAATTCGCCGTTATCAAGCATTCCCAGCAACTCACCGGCTTCTATCTCAGCCCTGACAGCTACTTCCACAAAGTTTTGATTCATGGCGTTTCTTTCCCGTATTTATGGCAAAATGCCCCTATGCCATACTGGTTTGACGGAAATAACTTAATAGGGCAGTCCGCGGCGCTTTCAAGGTCACGGCCTCATTTGCGGCAGGAATTTCTTTCAACCCTGAGAGCTTATTATAGAGCAGGAGGCGGCCGTTTCCTGGTGTATTTCGACGGGGATGACACCGCACAGACTATGCCTCCTGCCGGCATCAGAGTTCGTTACAGCGCTCCTCTGTCGGCGGACGAGGCAATTGTTCATCGGCTTCGTGAAATCAGCCGTCCCCAGGAGGTCATTGTAGTATCCAATGATCGTGAACTTCAGAACCGATGCCGAAATTCACGGGCCAAGGTTCTGGACTGGCATGAATTCACTTCAAAAATGCGGTCCCGAAAAATGCGCCAATCAAGGCAAAGAGATCAGGAAGAACCTGTAGATGTAGAGGATTGGATACACTATTTTGGCCTCGAAGAGAAGTAGGCGGTCGGCAATAAGTTTAAAGTTTGGAGTTTGAAGTACTCTGGTTGTCAATCATACTCCTCTGTTAAGATGTGACATATTTGCACCAGCACCTCTGACAATAAAAACCATAATTATCATTTTATATAAGTAGTTTAC
>JARRLM010000054.1:0-8973 GCA_037386985.1 Acidobacteriota bacterium
GGCTTAAGACACTATTTTTATTATTCAGGCAACCGCCAAACTCGAGACTGGAAAACTGATAACATAAACGACTCACCAAACCTAGGAGTACAAATGAGGATTACAGAGCGACCATCCCGTTGTCTTTTGTTAGAATCGATTTTAAAAATACTCTGTATTTCTTCGACTCACCGGAACCTTTCAGCATATCGTCGCACCCGAAATACCCGATCCATATTTTTAATATGGACTTTAGTGGGAATGTTGAGCATCGCCGGCGGCGTTTGCAACGGGGTGGACAGTGAGAGCGGGGATAACGGTGGTGCCTCCACGGGCACTTGCACTGAGTCCAAACCCACGGATACGAAGGCATCGGGCAGTGGGCCACATGATGTAATCGTTGAAACCAATTCCGACCCTGGAATCAACAAGGGCACCATTTTTCGACCCGCCGACTTGGGAGGAAAAGAGAAATACCCGATCTTTATATGGGGAGAGGGGGGTTGCTCACAGAACGGACTGTCGAATGCAACAGCGATGGCCGAGATCGCCTCCCATGGATACTTCGTGATTGCGGATGGGACGCCCAATGGCAGGGGCAATATCGGCATGGGCAGCGGGAACATGGAAGCCATGGGCAAACCGTTGATCGCCTATATCGACTGGGCGGTCGCAGAGAACGAGAAACCCTGCAGCGCGTACTACCAGAGTCTCGATACGAAAAAGATTTCTACCAACGGCTTTTCGTGCGGCGGACTGATGGCCATAGGTGCCGTCAGTGATCCGCGAATAACCACCTGGGGAGTTACCAGCAGCGGCATGGCTCGTGTGAACGACGATTTCTACGATTTGGTCCGCGTGCCCGTGCTTTTTGTTGAGGGTGGTCCGAGTGATGTAGCGTACAACGGTGGAACGAAAGGCTATGAAAACATCAGCAAACTGGATGTTCCGGTCCTGTGGTTCAGCAAAGAAATCGGCCACGGAGGCGATCTGTTCAAGCCTGACGGTGGCGATTTCACCAGGATCATTCTTGCGTGGCTCAACTGGTGGCTGAAGGGTGACGAAACAGCAACCGGCAAGGGCTTGCTCGTTGGCTCAGACTGCCCTTACTGCGGTGACAGCGCGTGGGAAGTTAAGTCGGCGAATGTTCCTTAGCAACTGCCGAATTCAAAATTCATTCAGAAAATGTCGCCGTTCAGCTAATGGAGTATCGACAGAAAACACCTGTCTTTCGATCAAAAAGAAAAAATAACAAACCATTTTGGAAGGAGAAGCAACCTACTATGTTTAGAATTATAGCGGCGCTTTCCATTGGAATTTTCGTCGTTCTGATGGCCCAGGATTCCTCCCGGGCTCAAGGAACTGTGGATTCCAAAGCCAAGGCGCAAACCACTCAATATGAAGTTCTCAGCCCCTGGGCGGATGCGGACCCGGTCCCGTTCCGGGGAATTTCTCCGAGGATTGAAACCCTCTCGGGGAAGAAGATCGGATTGTTTGTCAATCCCAAGCGGGCGGCTCTGCCAATATCCCGATGCCGAGATAATCATGTATCGATCATACGGGGCAAACGTCAACGAGATTGAGACGGACAACAAAGAGGCATTTACATCTTGGGCGAAAAGTCTTGACGCGGCCATTGCCGTTGTCGGTGATTGAGGATCCTGCACAAAGTACCTTGTTTACAACGGAATAGTACTCGAGGACTTTGGCAAGCCGGTCGTGCTACTGGCTAATAACGGTTTTGTTGCCGATGCTCAATCCGCTGCATCCAGCAAGGGAATGCCCGGAATCAGAATCTTGGGGGAATCCGTTGCTTGTGAATCCACAGTCAAGTCTGAAATTGAAGTAGGCATAGCGGCAGTCATGGAAGATGTGATCCATGGTTTAACTGAGCCGCGGACGCCTGAAGAGAAATCCCCTACGCAGCAAACAGGTAAGACTCCAAGAGTCGCATTAAAAGGGAACCTTCAAGAGGTAAACCAGTTCTACTACAGAAAGGGATGGACGGACGGGCTGCCCATTATTCCTCCTACGGAGGAGGCCGTTGCGGAGATGTTGACCGGGACCGATCTGCCCCCCGACCATATAGTGGCCAATATCATCCCGAGAAAAGGAAAGGCAACCATCGAGAAGATAGCGATCAATGCGGTGATGGCCGGCGCTCTTCCCACTCACATGCCGGTTTTAATCGCCACAGTGCAGGCTTTGGACGATCCTAAAACCCGGTTTGATACGTTTGAGGTGAGCACCGGATCATGGGCCCCTTTTCTTGCCATCAATGGACCGGTAAGAAGGGATATCGACATCAATTGTAGTTCAGGTGCATTGAGTCCGGGAGATATCGCAAACGCCGCAATCGGCCGGGCCGTCGGATTGATCGTCAAGAACATCGGCGGAGCAAGAAAGGCTATCGAGGATATGGGCGTCATAGGCAACCCGGGCAAGTACAGCCTCGTGATCGGGGAGCATGAAGAGGAAAGCCCTTGGGAGCCCCTCAGCGTTGAGCGCGGCTTTAAAAAAGAGGACAGCACCGTCACTATTTTCTTCCCAAACACTTTCATTCAGACGGTTCCAGTCGGGACAGATGCAAAGGGAATTTTGGACACGCTTTCAGGTATGGTTTCCAGCACCATGTCCAGCCTCATTCTGATTCCTTCATGGGCCAGGGTTTTATCGAGTGAAGGATGGACGAAGCAGAAAGTCAGAGAATATCTGGCGGAGAAGGCCTCTCCCGGCAGGACTACCGGCCTTCCAATCGCTAAAAGTTCTCAGCAACCGGATCTCGACAAGAGCCTCATGATCCTGGTTGCCGGCGGATCGGGCTCGTTTATAGGCTTGTTGAGAAGCGCGGGCCCCGGATTCTTCGAGAACTCTTTCGTCACAAAGAAGATCGAGTTACCGAAGAATT
Organism: Acidobacteriota bacterium; assembly: GCA_037386985.1. Classification (GTDB taxonomy): domain Bacteria; phylum Acidobacteriota; class UBA6911; order UBA6911; family UBA6911; genus UBA6911. The sequence continues at coordinate 2,888 of JARRLM010000054.1, forward strand.
GGGACAAACTGGTGGCAAAGTACGGGAATCTCAGGCCGATATACGAAAGGTACTAACTAAAGGATAGAACCACGAAGTTCACGAACCGGGTTCGTGAACTTCGTGGTGTTTGGTTTTCTCTATTACGAAAAAAGATTTTTGCGCATTTCGCCTCCCGGATCGTCGACCATTCGGCAGTCGGTGTCAAACACCATCGACAGGATATTGATAATACTAAATTATGGAGAGGATGCCATGTTGAGGTTCAGTAGAATACTGATTGTTTGTACGGTCGCGTTTCTGTGTACGGCGGCAACGGTATCCACTCAGGAAGCGCCTGAAGCCAGTGGAGGAGCGAACAGACCGGAAAGCGCAATTCCGAAGCGTGGCGGCAGGAGTGGAAATACGATGGTCAGTATGATGCCGCCGGCAAATGTGAATCGAATCAGGCTGTATGAAAAGACCCCCAACGTTGTGGAGGGCACGGAAAACGAACTGAATCCGATGGAGCCTACGCTGGATTTGTATATTCCGGATTCGGACAGGGCAACGGGAGCCGGAGTGCTGCTTTGTCCGGGCGGCGGCTATTCAATGTTGACAGTTCCGGGCGAAGGAGCGACTATTGCCGAATTCTTCAAGTCGCATAACATAGCAGCGTTTGTGCTGCGCTATCGGCACGGTCCCCAATACCATTATCCGACAACACTGCTGGATGCGCAGCGTGCACTGCGTTTAATCCGATCGAACGCGAAGGACTATCACGTGGACCCGGATAAAGGGGGTGTTTTTGGGGGATCGGCGGGGGGACATCTGGCGGCGATGCTGGCTACGCTGCACGACAGCAAACTGTTGCCGGAAGCGCCCTATGTACCGGACTCGATTGACAGCCTGAGCGCCAGGCCGGCGTTTACGCTGTTGCTTTATCCGGTGATCGACATGACGGACGATGCGGTTACGCATCAGGGCTCCCGCACGAATCTTACGCAGGACAACGCAGATCTGTACGAACCCCTGTCGCCATGGAAACATGTTGCACAGGACACCCCACCCGCATTTATCGTCCATGGAGCGTACGACTTCCTTGTGCAGGTAAAAAATTCTTTATTGTATTTCGAGGCCTGTCTTAAAGCTCGAGTGCCGGTAGAAATGCATCTTGTGGATACTCCACAGCACGGCTTCGGAATGGGTTCCAATATGAATGACGAGACCGTGAAGGAATGGCCGGAACAGGCGCTGCGTTTTCTTGTGCGCCATGGGGGCATATCGGCGGATTAGCCTGGATTGTTCCAGACTCTATAATGAAGAAAGGCCAAAATGAATATTGCGCTGGATGGTCTGTATGCCGTAGTTACAGGGGCGTCATCCGGCTTGGGATATGCAATGGCGAAAGCCCTTCTGGAAAAAGGGGCAACGGTAGCACTGTCCTCACGTCCCGGTAAGAAATTGGATAATGCAGTGAAAGCGCTGGCGCAGAATGGCTTGGATGCCTACGCGTTGCCCATGGATGTATGCAATGAGGATTCTGTTATCGAAGCCGTTTCCTGGGTCAGGGGAAATTGGAAAAGAGTCGATTTTCTCGTAAATAATGCCGCCCTTATGATGCACCGGATCTATCCCGACATTTTGACTTCCCCAAAACCTTTTTATGAAATTCATCCGGATGTTTTCAGAAAAATTGTTGATACCAATCTCACCGGGTATTTTCTTGTAGCTCGGGAATTTCTTCCTCTGCTGATCGAACAGAACGGGGGACGAATCGTAAATATTTCGACAAGCTTCTCAACCATGAACATGTTCGCGCCCTATGGGCCCTCCCGGGCAGGCTCGGAAGCTCTTTCGAATATCATGACCGCTGAACTCGATAAATTCGGGATTATGGTGAATCTCCTGCTTCCGGGCGGGGCCGTCGACACAGGGGGAATATTAAACGATGGGAACCATAAACCGCCGTTTAAATTATTGTCACCTGACATTATGGCAGATCCCATCGTTTTCCTTGCATCATCCCTGGCGGATGGAATTACGGGAGAGCGCATAATTGCAAAGGAGTTCGACGATTGGCTTTTACGAAAAGGATTTACACAATAAACGGAAACCTTTCCGGACCTGCAGATCGTATGCCCTCATAAACAATCACGGAACATCAGCCCGGGCTAATCAATTTTCTCATGACCGATGAATTGCATATATCCTGTCTGGTAGTACCCGTTGAAATAGGGCGCCAGATGCAGGGGCATGAACAGCAATGGCTTGCCCACTCTCTTTATGTCCATTGGATTATGTTCGAATCCCCTGGGGATATAGAGGATACAGGGCTTGGTAATAATGTGTCGTTCGTACTCCGGCCCTAAAAATATTTCAATTTCCGCATCGAAGTTAGCCGTCAGATCCGGCAACTGGCCGCCCAGGAAAAAAAGATATTCATCGACATCGTGGTGATGCGATTGCAGCTCCATCTTGTAGGGTTTGACATAATAGCGGAATCCCATGTTGATGCCGGCACCGGGAAGATCGCTTGCGCCGCGAAAACTGATCGTCGGGCTGAGTATGGTATCCGTCAGCGGTTGCTCTTTCAGCCTGTGGCAAAACAGATGATCATATTTGTTGCCCTCAGTCCCTTCAGGCCAGGGTGGAGGGTTGGGCGGCATCCCCGGACTGTTCAACGACTTCTTCTGCTCCTGCGCCGTTGCGGGAACCGGCGAACCTAATTGGGCCACAGCCAATGCCGCCAGAGCGGTGGAAGCCGTGACATCACTAAAGAACGCCCTGCGGGTTTTTTCTTTTTTACCTTTATTGGAACTCATTGAATTTCTCCTATTTCACAAAAGCTTCGCCTTCCGGAGTCCGCCGCCAGGCGAAATATGCATCCATGACCTCGAGTGCATCGGCACTGGGAACCGGTCCGGTGTGAGGCGTTTGAGCAAAGTACATCAGAACGGGGTTGGCGTCGCTGAACGCCGGCCACTCCGGGAGACTCAGGCCATTGGGGTCCCCGAATCGGGCGAAGTTCGTCCAGTAAGTGGCCATGGCCTCCGAGATCGTCTCGTCCGATTCGGCGGACTGCTGATTCGGATTCAGGTGCCGGAACACGTAAGCCACTTCCTGCCCGTGTGGTGATCCCTGCCCTGCCTGAGGTGAATCAGCCGGATAATCCGGGTGCTGATCGAAGTAGTAGTAAAAAACCTTGGAATTGCCCGTCTTCGACTGCAAACGCGCCCAAATCCAGGTTTGCCATCCGAAAGCTGCGTCGCGCATCAGGTCGCGGGCTGTTTTGGCCACCTTTCCCGTGCCCGGGGGATAGGCTGCAATGAGTTTATCGGCGAATGGGCCGAAGCGGGACTTCACATTGTCAATATACTCCTCCGGGGTCGCCGGGGGAGAAAAGCTCAGGCCTTCGTCGGAATTATAGCCGATCAGTACCGGAACATCATTGTATCGCTTCGTTTCGTAGAGCTTGTATTGATCGTCCGGAATCACCCATCCATCGACAATGGGCCAATAGCTCAGACCGGGAGGACCGCCACCCCCACGAGCCGCCGGACCGCTTCGACCGCGGCCACTGCCGCCGGAAAGCTTTTCGGGAGAAAGTTTTCGAGCTTCTGCTATGGATGTCACACCGGCTGCTTTGAGGGTTTCTTCGCCATCTCGCTCCGCATCTGCCAGACGTCTCATGTTTTCTCCCGGCAAGGGATCCGGCCTTGGTGGACCGAACGAGCCGCCGCTTTCGGAAATCGCGCCGTGGAACAACCCTTTGGCCAGCGGTGACGCGCACAACATGCTGACCGCGATCCCTCCGGCCGACTCGCCGAAGATGGTTACCCGATTGGGATCGCCGCCGAATGCGGCAATGTTCTTCCGGATCCACTTGAGACCGGCGATCATGTCCAGCAGGCCGTAGTTCCCCGAAACGCGGTTGTCGGTCTCGGCGCTCAACTCCGGGTGTACAAAGAATCCCATTTGCCCTACGCGATAGGCGATGCTGACCAGTATGACTCCCTTCCTGGCGAGCATCTCCCCGCTGTAGGTGGGAATGGAGGTTGCGCCGCCTGCGAATCCTCCACCGTAGATCCACACAAAAACAGGGATGCGATCGCCCGGCGATTTTGCCGGACTCCAGATATTCAAATACAGGCAGTCCTCGCTTGGAGCCGGGCCGCCGCCCCCGGGCCCCATCATCATGCCCTGGATGCACGACGGAGCGAACTGGACGGTTTTCTTCACGCCATCCCATTTTTCCACCGGCTGAGGGGCACGCCAGCGAAGATCACCGACCGGAGGCGCCGCAAACGGGACGCCTCTGTAAACCGTCAGCCCATCCTCGATAACCCCCTGCACCGATCCTCCCTCGATCCTGACAGGAATGGGTGCCTGCGCGACGCAGAATCCGGCTGCAAGAATTACGGATATTGTGACCAGAAGAGCTCTCTTCATTTGATGTTGCCTCCCTTCACATCAAGTTTTTTAAACGGGTCTGGCAGAAGACGACAGCAGGACAGGTCCGGTAGTACAGCCGTACCGCTGTATCAGCCAGGATCTACCAAGACTCTATCATGGGATGTCACAATTCTGTGACATATTTCACGACGATCAATGATTGCCTGCCAGGCCGGAGTAATCGCGTTGAATCGTCGATCCGCAATCAATCCTCCCATTTTGCGCTTGCCATCCGGAGAAGAAGTACCTATTTTGATTCCTGAACAAGACATTGAAAGCGGGGGGTTCAGATGCAGAAAGAAGATCGGAAGCCGGTCCATTTTGGTCGACGTGATTTTATCAAGGCAACGACTCTGGCTGGTATGGCCGGAACACTTCCCGGGGCCGGCCTTATTGCTCAGGATATTTCAACGCCCTCAAAGCCGAGAAATACAGGAAAAACCCGGAAGGTGCTTTTCGTAAGCAATTCGCCATCGAACTACGAAAAGCTGATCGACTCGATGAAGGCAATCCGGGAATATGAATTCGAAGTAGTGCCCCTCCAGGTCAGCCTTCAATTGAATCCACAGGAAGTAGTCCGGTCCGTACGAGAACTGCGCCCCGATATTCTCATGCTCCGGCCGAGCGTAAGAACGGCTGATGGCAATATCGGGAATATCGCTGCGTCTATGGCGGAAGTGGATATCCCTGTCATTCTTGTTCCGGTAAATCTTGATCTGATCATGATGGATTCAGATCTGGTGGCGGCGTTTCGAACAAGAGGAACCAACGCCGTCCTGGCAAATTCGGAAGAGCATGCGGTCGAACTGGTGAAAATTTTTGCGGTTCCCCGGATTCTCGACGGCAGGCAGGCCCTCATTTTCGGCAGACCCTTTGACTCGACCAGCGTGCCCATGGGCCATTTAAACGGAAATTCCGTCTATGGGAAAACGGGTCTCCGGATTCAATATCGGCCGGTCGAAGATTTAATGCCGCTTCTGGAAGAAGTCGACGAAGCCGTAGCAACGAAGGAGATGGAGCGCTGGAAAAGTGAAGCCGTCAAAGTTCTCGAACCTTCCGACAAGACGGTTTTCGATTCGGCCCGGATGTATCTTCTGCTGCGCTCCCTTGTGGAAAAGGAAGGCCTGGCCGCAATCTCAATCGACACGGGATTACGGCTCCATGTGAAGCCGATATATGTGCGCTGCTTACCTCAATGGTGTTGCAGGAAATCAGCCGGAAGCCCGCCTATCAGTGCAATTTATCCGAAATGGATTTTCAGAAGTCGACAGCGGTTCTTCGTCATTGCGTCGCACCGCTGCAATTGATGGGACGGGATGCTCCACCGCTGCCGTACAATCTCCGGGACTACCACGGGATGGGAAAAGGGGCTACCCTCGAAGTTGAATTCCCGATTGGGATCGAAGTGACGCTGGGATTATTCAGCAAGGACCTGGAGAGTTTTGTTCTGTGGCCGGGTAAAACACAATCGAGGATCAACGATATCGACAATTCTCCCATTGGGAATGTACGCAAATACTGCTCGAATCAGCTGGCAGTGAAATTCAGGGACATCGACCGGCTGCACCGAAATCTCGCAGGCTGTCATCATGTGATGATTGCCGGAGCCTATGAAAAGGCCATTCGAGAAGAGATGATGCGGATGGGGGTTCAAATCATCGGGCCGTCCGACA
>JARRLM010000055.1:0-7047 GCA_037386985.1 Acidobacteriota bacterium
CGAACGGCTTCCCGCGTTGCATGGGTACGCGGGTGAACACAGCCTTTTTGAAGAAGCCTGAAGCCGGCAGCTGCTCGTCCCAACACCCCGGTTACGTATAGAACATCTCCTTTCCGGCCGCCGGAGCGATAGAGCACTTTCCGTCCGATCGATTCTCCCAAAGCAGTGATGGATATCAGGATCCCGTTTGGTGAGCTCGAAAGATCTCCTCCAATCAACAGTCCCCCATGGGCGTTACCCTGACGGGTTAATCCTCTGTAGAATTCCGTGATCCAACGTTTTGAAATTCCTGAAGGCAGACCGAGAGAAATGGTAAAAAATCGGGGACGGGCACCCATAGCCGCAAGGTCGCTCAGATTTACGGATATTGATTTGTGGCCAAGTTGCCGGGGAGTTGTCCACTCGCCTCGAAAATCGATATTTTCCACCAGCATGTCTGTCGTGATCAGCCAGTACTCCCCGGCGTTCTTGGGGTGGACAACGGCAGCATCATCTCCGATTCCCTTCTTGATGGTTCTGTTCTTACCGGAGAATCGATCCTGTAGAATCCGAAGGATTTCCTTCTCGCTGGTTGGCTGAACGGATTTCTTCGCCATATAAATATTTTAAAATTATAGATTTAAAAATCGTCTAACGTCCGACGTTGAAACGAATGCCCTGGACAATGTTTTTTGACAGATGAATGGTTGAAATAATTTGATTGCTTTTATAATCAATTGATTCGACCTTCAACCTTCGACTACTTTGGTATGAGCACACGTCGCAGTACGTCTTTTACTTTTTGAACATAAATGATTTTCATTTCTCCGGGTAATTGCCTGGCCGTTTCCTGTAGGCCTTTTTTGTTCTGACTTGGAACCATTACAGTAGACACCCCGTTGCGATGAGCCGCCAGTATTTTTTCCTTTATTCCTCCAACCGGCAGGATTGCCCCTCTCAAAGTGATCTCCCCGGTCATCGCAATGTTTCTATGGACCGGGAATCCCGTACACGCGGAAATCAGTGCAGAGGCAATGGCAACGCCGGCGGAGGGACCATCCTTCGGGATAGATCCTTCCGGAATGTGGATATGAAAATCGTGCGTGGCGAAAAAGCCTTCAGTGATTCCATATTCTTTCGCGTGGGCTCGAGCGTAACTGAGGGCGGCATAAGCCGATTCTTTCATGACATCTCCCATTTGCCCTGTGAGAGTCAGTCTTCCCTTCCCATTCATAGCCTGAGTTTCAATGAAGAGCGTTTCTCCTCCGGCAGGTGTCCATGCGAGTCCCGTTGCAATACCGACCTGATCTTTCAGGAGGCGATTCTCAGGTATTATTACAGACGGTCCTAAAAAGCTCCGGAGTCTGGCTTCCGTCATTACAACCGGCTTGCGTCGGCCCGATGCGATCCTCATAGCAACCTTGCGGCAGATCGCGGCGATCCGGCGTTCCAGGTTTCTTAATCCCGCTTCCCGAGTGTACCCGCGGATTATGGACCGGAGAATCGGATCCGGTATAGACAGGTCTTTGCTCCTCAGACCATGGTGTTCGAGTTGTTTGGGAAGAATATGCCTGGTGGCTATGTTTACTTTTTCATCTTCTGTATAACCTGTCAGAAAGATTACCTCCATCCGGTCCCGGAACGCAGGGTGGATGGTGTCCATCATATTTGCCGTGGTGATAAATAGAACTTTCGAGAGATCAAAGGGAACGCCGAGGTAATTATCCCGAAAAGTATTGTTCTGCTCGGGATCGAACACTTCCAGCAGTGCGGCCGAAGGATCGCCGCGAAAAGTGGATCCCATCTTGTCCACTTCATCCATCATGAAAACCGGATTGTTTGATTTAGCCTGGTGAATGCTCTGAATAATCCTGCCCGGCATTGCACCTACATAGGTCCGCCGGTGTCCGCGGACTTCAGCTTCATCATGAACGCCTCCCAGACTTAAACGGATGAAGTTTTTGCCCAATGCACGGGCGATCGATTTGCCCAGGGAGGTTTTGCCCGTTCCGGGAGGCCCGACGAAGCACAAAATAGGGCCTTTACTTTCCGGTTTGAGTTTACGCACGGCGAGGTGTTCAATAATTCGTTCTTTGACCTTTTTTAAACCGTAATGGTCTTCATCCAGGATCCGGCGTGCTTTCTTCAGATTCAGATTGTCTTGTGTCTGAACTGCCCAGGGAAGATCGATCATCCAGTCAAGGAACGTTCGGACGATAGCGGCCTCTGCCAGGTCTGGTACCATACGTTCCAGCCGGCGTATCTGGCGGTCGAATTCCTCGCGCGCTTCATGCGGCATATTCGCATCGTTCGCTTTTACAACGTACTGCCGGATATCTTCTGCAAGCTGGTTCCCCTCGCCCAGCTGGCTTTGAATCGCCTTGAGCTGTTGCCGGAGAAAAAATTCGCGTTGACCTTTATCAATCTCATCTTTTGCCTGCGTATTAATTTGCTGTTGAACCGTGAGAAGCTCGATCTCATGCATGAGCAATTCATGGATGCGCTGCAGCCTCTTGGAAGGGTCCAGAATGGAGAGAATTTCCTGCGCCTCTTCCAGTTTAAGAGAAAGATTCGATGCGACCAGATCGGATAAGCGGCCTGGATCGTCAAGGTTGGCCGCAATGATCATAACTTCCTGCGATATATTTTTCCCCAATGTTGCTACAGTATCAAGCGCGGAGCTGACATTCCGCATCAGAGCTTCAAGCTTCATGCCTGATATTTCTCTGGTCCGTTCTTCCAATACCTGGATATGAGCCTGGATATAGGGAAGATTATCATCCCAGTCCCGGACCATCGCCCGAGAAATGCCCTGGACAAGAACACGCACCTTCTGATCGGGCAATTTAAGCATCCGGATTATTGTTCCTACAGTTCCAATCTCGTACATGTCCTTAGAAGTGGGATTTTCGCCTGCTTGATCCCGTTGTGCCACCATAAGAACCATACGGTTTTGTGCTAATGCGTAATCGACAGCATGAATTCCTTTCTCTTCCGATACAAGGAGCGGGACGATGGTGTAGGGATATGTTACGTTGTCGATTATGGGAAGTACGGGCAGGGTCTCGGGTATTTCCGGGTCCTCCTGTTTCAGTTCATTCTCTCCCTGGAATCTGCTTTCTTTAGCTCCAGAATCCGGCATATCGCTTTGCCTTTCTTAGGCGGCTGTTGAATCTGATCCTATGCAATGCTTCTTGGGATAGCCCTGTCTGTTCACGGGAAAAATCCAGAATATCCCAACCTATGGCCTGGGCCAACCTATGGCTGAGCCCCAGCAAAAGGCTGGAGAGGGGCATAGCCCCATGGCTTTTCCCTAAGAAAGAACTCCGGCCTTAGGCCGGAGTGCCGACCGTCTATTTTTTGTTGAAAAGAACGTTTATTTCGGTCATGAATTCATTCACATCTTCGAACTCGAGATATACGGAGGCAAACCGGAGGTAGGCAACCTTGTCCAATTGCCTTAACTCGGAGAGCAAAATCTTGCCGATTGCGACCGATTCAAGTTCGCGTTCATAACTTTCCTGGACGGTCTGTTCAATCTTGTCAACGATTCGTTCCAGTTGTGTCAGGCTGACAGGTCTTTTTTCACAAGCTTTAAGGAGTCCGTTTAGAATTTTATTGCGGTCAAACCTTTCCCTCCCGCCGTCCTTTTTAACGACCATGTAGGGAATTTCATCGCTTCGTTCGTAAGTGGTGAAGCGACGGGCGCAGTTCAGGCATTGACGCCTGCGACGAATGGAATCTCCATCCCTGCTCTCTCGGGAATCAACAACCCGGTCTTTTAAAAATCCGCAATAAGGGCACTTCATAAGGCAAGCCTGATGGTAAATCCAACGCTAATGACGGGATACTACGATTCTTCTTTATTATTACTGGGATGAATAAATAGGAAATTAAAGAAAAGGTCAAGTATAAAGCTTCACTCAAAACAGGATTGCCGGTATCAATGACATACAGGACAGGATAGACGCTTGTTGGGGGTCATACTGCTTTTGAATGAGCATCTTGAAAAAAACAGCTCGACATATTTTAACCTGTATTTGTAAGGGGTATTATATCCCTATATTATAATGCCGTTTAAAACCACGGACTATGGCCGTGCGAGCCTGGAAGGCTATGCCGGTCCGGAGAGAATCCTATATAAGGTTTCCCGTTCCCCGTTATAAAACCCTGAATGGGAAGCGAAACATTTGTCATTAAAGGAATGACAGGAGTCGCGTCATGAGAAAATGGATAGCGTTGCTATGCAGCCTGCCGGTTTTTGCGGGATGTGATTTCGAGCCATACATTCCGGCCGAAATGGAAACGATCCAACAGTCCCAGGTTTACAGTGAAGAGAAAATACTGAATGCCGATGTCCGTTTCGATGTAGGCGAGCTTGAGATCACGGGCGGCAAAGGGATGGAGTCACTTTACATATTCAACCTTGAATATGATAAATCTGAATTCGAGCCGGATGTTCAATACAATTCAGACTCAACCGGGGAGGGGCGCTTATCCTTCAGCCTGCCGAGGATCCATAAACCGGGATTGCGGAAGGAGGGATTCAGCAACAGCCTGCGACTCCAGTTTAATGATTCAATTCCTCTGGATCTTGAAGTGGATACCGAAATGGCGAACACCCGCCTGTCGCTGTCCGGATTGAGGGTATCGGGTGTCGTTTTCGAGTCTGGGGTCGGCGGCGCGAAGCTATTCGTTTATGAACCGAATCCAATTGTATGCGAGTTCGTTCGGCTGAAAAATGGAGTCGGCAGTATAGATGCGATCGGCCTGGGAAATCTGAATTTCAGGGAACTGGAATTCGAAGGAGGTGTCGGCGGTGCCGACCTGGATTTTACGGGAAACTGGAGGCAGGATGCGGATGTTCGTATTCAGGTGGGGATCGGAGGCGTGCACCTGCGAATACCACGATCTCTAGGTGTCAGATTGGAGACGGAAAAATACTTTTTCCGCGAGGATCAACTTGAAGGATTTATCCAGAGGGGGATCGATTACTACAGCGAAAATTATGAAAGCGCTCCTGTAAAAGTGTTCATGCGTGTGGCAACACATATTGGGGGATTAAAAATTACATGGGTTTAATCCGCATTCCTCACCGAGTTCAGTCGCTTCGCTTCTACAGCCGCTTCACAATTACGGTATGAAACTATAGAACCGCGGTGCTGAAGTAACAATCCCCATCGCCCGAATCTTAACGAATCGTTTTCAATGAAAATATACGGATGGGCAGGTCTTATTCTTTTGATTATTTCGGAATACGGCCTCTTCTGTAAAATTGAGCCTTTTGATACATGGTTTTATTGTTTTGCCTGGTGGTCGTATATCCTTCTGGCGGACAACCTTCTGCTCCTATTGCGCGGGCGTTCGCTTCTGCACGACAGGCTGGGAGAGTTCCGGGCAATGATTCCAATATCAATTTTTGTATGGCTTGTTTTCGAGGCGTTTAATTTCAGGATACAGAACTGGTCCTATAGTATCCCGCCGATGGAAACATGGCAGCGCTGGGCCGGTTATTTAATATCCTATGCAACCGTCCTGCCCGGTATTTTCATTACCGCGGATATTGTAGAGCTGTTCTGGGAACGTTCCAGCGCGCCTTTTGCGTCCGAGTGCAATCCTCAGAGTCCGCGTGGAATGTCGAGGCGTTCTCTCCCCTGGATTGTGTTTGGCTTCTGTCTGACCATTGCCCCACTGGTATGGCCCCGGTACTTATTCCCAATGGTATGGGTGGGCCCAATATTTCTTTTGAATCCATTCCTGGGGAAATTCGGCAAACAGTGCCTGTCTTTCAAAACACGATCAGGCCTTGGAAGACGGGTCTGGAGTCTGATGCTCGCCGGTTTCATTTGTGGTTTGATGTGGGAATTCTGGAATTACTGGGCAGGGTCCAGATGGATATATTCCGTTCCCTTTTTGGGGGGATGGAAAGTATTTGAAATGCCGGTCCTGGGATTTTTAGGTTTTCCGCCATTCGCACTTGAATGCTGGATCCTGTATCATCTGATTCAGGCGGTTCTTCATGACATGAGTTCCAGAATATCCAGGTCTGTGTGGTGGTTGGGAATGGGTCTTATCTCCCTGCTTATACTGTTGGGAATCGATGCCTATACAGTTGCCATGTAGATTGGTTGTCTACAAAATAACTGATCAATCCATGGTAATTGGCCGAATGTTAAAGGTGTGGCCGGCTTTTTAACCTGGAGAGAAAGAATTATGCGTGTCTGCCTATTATTTTTATATTGCCTGATTGCTTCCAGCCTGTCTTCACAGGAAGCGTTAAAAACTGCAGATCCGACGCAGGAAGTTCCTTATGTGGAACGTGAGGAAAAGGAGTTCCATTTCTATCCGGGAGGAAAGATACAGATTGTGTCGGAGGTGCCCGGGGATATCAGAATTGTCGGGTGGAAGAAAGGTTCCGTACGCGTGGAAGCTGAAAAAATTGCATATTCCCCTTCACCGGAAAAGGCAAAAGCCGCTATGGAACAATTTCCTGTTCGTGTCCGCTATAATCAAACAAGTGCAAAGATACAGGTTGAGGGCATTCCCGCAGACGATACAACGATTGAATATAATCTCACCGTTATTGTTCCTGGCGACAAGACAGACATCACAGTTTCCACAAACCGGGGCGATGTTTTCCTGGAATCAGTTAATGGATGGATTGAAGTCACTACCGAACAGGGTAGCCTGGAAATTTCTTCGCTTTCGGGATATTTTTCGGGCAGCACCAAAAGGGGCGATATCCGTGTTGAGATGTCCGGCAATCGATGGAGAGGTCTGGAGTTTGGAGCGGTTACGCACATGGGATCCATCGATCTCCAACTCCCGGACGACTATTCAGCAGGACTGCAGCTTGAAACACGGAATGGTAGCGTGACCGTTGACTATCCTCCCAACATTGTCGATGGCGAGTCGGTTCCCTTGAGTGTCGGCATCCGAAAGAAGGCGCAGGCACTTGATGCAAGTGTAGGTGCGGGCGGGTCCCCCGTAAGGCTGATTTCTCATCTCGGCGATATCCGGTTGTTGCTGAAAAAATAACAGCCGGTCTTCTGCCAAATACCCTGCAAA
>JARRLM010000056.1:0-7043 GCA_037386985.1 Acidobacteriota bacterium
GGAGGCGTCGACATCGCCCTGAACGATACGATTTCCATTCGACCCGCCCAGCTGGATCTTGTACAGATAAGATGGACCGAAGATTTTGACGGCGAGTCCTTCAGCGAATGGTTTAATCATCTCCGTTACTCAGGCGGTGTTGTCATTAAATTCGGATCCAAATAGGCGCGAATTATCTGAAACCGATCGTTTCCTCATGCTGAATGACTTACAGAATGAGGAATTATAAAATAGGAATGCCAGTTAAATCACCCGGGAGGATAGGGCGTTATCGCCTGACCCCCGGGTGTATTTCTTCCCGCCTTGCCTTCAGCGTCGTTCCCCCTCTTCATAAGCGGACGTACTAAGGGTGGATGCCTGTGTCGTTTCTTGAACAGGCGGCTCTCTGTGCAAATATCATATTTTTGCCGTAATCTACCCCTAAGAAGCCAGGAGCCAGAAGCCAGAAGCCAGAATAAAAAAACACGCGACTATTCTTGATTCGGTGTGTATGAACCTGGATGAATTCGGTATGATTGTTGTAAAAAAACAAACGACCTATGGTTTGTTCCATGATCCCTTCTGACTCCTGGCTTCTGACTTCTTGGATACTATTGTTTTGGGCTCCCATTTGGAGGAAACAGCCGGGACGATAAGTTTATCAAATTCCCCAATCCTGTTGTAAAATCACCTGCCGAATTTCAGGCAGGAATAGATGTTTGCTTCATAAAAATCCGGGTGGGGAGCTGCTTTCTAAATAAAGTTGTTCATTTTTCCTATCGCCCCGATTGTCTGGGCTTCCCTGAGCGCTGTCGTGCACTGACGGAATCTTGAATGAACAGGCGCTGTCCTTGCCGCCCTGTCGACTCGAAACGATTACAATGAGGCTGCGAAGAAACTATGAAGATGAAACGACGCGATTTCTTGGCCGCAAACCTGGCAGGTCTGGCGGGCTTGTCCGTTGGCCGCTCTATGACTGGCAGACCTCTGCAGGGAGCTGCCGCCGGATTGCCCGATGAGGACGGCTATCGGCTCTGGTTGCGCTATGCACCTCCCGGCAAGAATGTGAATCAATATCGCCGGCTGATTCAGTCGCTTGTGGTGCAGGGTGATTCGGCAACAACCCGAATCATTGGACAGGAACTGAGTGCAGCACTCAACATGATGCTCGGCTCTGCCGTGCCGGTATCCGGAGCATGGACACGAAAGCCTGCTCTCATTGTCGGAACACCCGCCTCATCGGAGTTGATCCGTGGGCTGAAGTGGGCGGGAGATCTGACCGAAACCGGACCGGAGGGATTCATCATCCGTTCGACCAGGATGGAAGATCAGCCGGCTATAGTCATTGCGTCCGCAGGTGAAATAGGCGCCCTTTACGGAGCGTTTCACCTGCTTCGGTTGCTGCAAACCGGACGGGCGATTCAGGAGCTCTCCATCGTCGAAAGTCCCAGGGTGAAACTTCGTCTGCTCAATCATTGGGACAACCTCGATGGTTCCATTGAGCGCGGTTACGCCGGTCCTTCCCTCTGGCAGTGGAGTGAACTGCCCGGCAATCTTGACTCGCGCTATACCGACTACGCTCGTGTCAACGCCTCCGTGGGGATCAACGGAGCGGTGATCAACAATGTGAATGCCGATGCTCTCATCCTTACCGGGGAGTATCTACAGAAGGTTGCGGCGCTGGCAAACCTGTGGAGGCCCTATGGTATCCGCGTTTACCTGTCGGCGAATTTCGCCGCGCCGATTCGGCTCGGTGGACTGCCGACAGCAGACCCGCTCTCACCGGCCGTGGTGGATTGGTGGAAGGCCAAGGCGGATGAAATCTACAGGCTCATCCCTGACTTCGGCGGATTTCTCGTGAAAGCGAATTCCGAAGGGCAGCCCGGACCCAAGGACTACGACCGCACTCATGCCGAAGGCGCCAACATGCTCGCCGATGCGCTCGCGCCGCACGACGGCACCGTCATCTGGCGCGCCTTCGTGTATGACGAAGACGTGGACCCGGATCGAGCCAAGCGCGCGTACATCGAGTTCACGAGGCTGGACGGCCAATTCCGTCCCAACGCCGTGGTGCAGGTGAAGAACGGTCCGATTGATTTTCAGCCGCGCGAACCGTTTCATCCTCTTTTTGGAGGCATGAAACAGACACCGGTACTGGCTGAGATTCAGGCAACCCAGGAATATCTCGGCCAGGCAAAGCACCTAGTCTATCACGGCACGATGTGGAAAGAGTTTCTGGACTCCGACACGTTTGCCGAAGGCGCCGGCTCAACCGTGGGAAATGTTCTCGAGGGCTCAGTCCATCCCTACCCCGTCACCGGCATGGTCTCGGTGACCAATCCCGGACTGGATACGAACTGGTGCGGTCATCACTTTTCGCAGGCGAACTGGTACGCCTTCGGGCGGCTTGCGTGGAACCATCGACTGTCGGCCGAACAGATTGCCGAGGAATGGGTGCGCATGACATTCACAAATGACGACAACACCGTGGATACGATCCGCGACATGATGATGACTTCGTGGGAGACGTTCATCAGCTACACCATGCCTCTAGGGCTCCATCACTTGATTGGAGGGGATCATTACGCGCCCATGCCCGAAAACGCCCGGGCGCGGCGCAGTGACTGGACGGCATTCTATTACCACCGTGCTTCTGCCGACGGCATCGGGGTCGACCGAAGCAAACGCGGCAACAAGGCTGTGGAACAATACTTCCCGCCCGTCTGCGACCTGTTTAACGAAACGGCCACATGCCCGGAGAAATTCCTCCTCTGGTTTCATCGGTGCGCCTGGGATTATGAGATGAAATCGGGCCGGACGCTTTGGAGCGAACTCTGTGAGAAATATTACAGGGGCGCAGAGCAGGCCGCGGATCTGAGGACCGCGTGGCAATCGCTTAGTGGCAGGATCGATCCTCAACGACACAGGGAGGTGGCCGAGAGGCTCGAGATTCAGGTTAAAGACTCCGCAAAATGGCGTGACCACATCCTCCAGTACTTTCAGTCATTCAGCGGAATGCCGATTTCACCACCGTAATTCATAGTGTGCCTGTCGAAAGATTGGATTGTGTTCATATGGAGAAGTTGGTGGTAATATAATTAACTTGTTTAAATAATTTTTAACCCGCCTGTTTTTGCTGTAAAATTTCAGCTTTAAAAGGTTGGGGCGTATTGAAGCCGCTAAGAGGGCCGTTCTCGATAAATGAGATGATGATTATCAGAAGATGATAGCTATGGGTTCAAAACGACCCTCAGCTTGAAACAGTTTTTCGTAAATGCTGAATATGCGAGGAGATGATTCATGAGTAATAAAACTCCGCCTGTAAGGAAAACCCTGACCGGAGCTCCGATTAATCCTTTGCCGACCCAAGTACCCTACAGCACTATTTCCCTTTGTCCCGAATGTACGGCAAAGGTGGATGCTCAGGTACTCGAGAAGGACGGCAAGATTGTTATGGAAAAGAACTGCACCGAACACGGTTTTTTCAGGGAGGTCATTTTCTCGGATGCCGAACTTTATCATCGCTCGATGGCCTGGAACCGTGACGTAGGGTGTGGCGTATCGAATCCTGCTGTGCCGGACGCCAAATCGTGCCCGGACGATTGCGGAATGTGCAACCTGCATGCCAGCCACACTGTGCTGGCCAATGTGGACCTGACCAACCGCTGCAATCTTTCATGTCCGATCTGTTTCGCCAATGCAAATGTCCAGGATTATATTTACGAGCCGACCTACGAAGAGGTCGTTCAGATGCTGCAGACGCTTCGCAACAACCGTCCCGTTGCCGGTCGCGTCGTTCAGTTTGCCGGAGGAGAACCCACCCTGCACCCGGACTGGTTCCGGATTCTGAGTAAATCGATCGAGATGGGATTTTCCCAGGTGCAGTGCGCAACCAACGGTCTGAAATTCGCCGAGGACGGATTTGCCGAAAAGTCAAGTGAAGCCGGGCTCCATACACTATACTTGCAGTTCGACGGCGTCGATCCGGCCTTGTACGAAAAAATCCGCGGCCGGAAGGGCTTGCTGGATATAAAAATGAAGGCGATCGAAAACGTCCAGAAAGCAGGCATGAAGATTGTCTACGTCCCGACCATTGTCGGCGGCGTGAACGACGACCAGGTTCCGAAAATCGTTCAGTTTGCCCTGGACACCATCGATGTCTGTTCCGGTATCAGCTTCCAGCCGGTAGCCATCACCGGCCGAATCGACGAAGCCGAGCGCGAAAAGATGCGCTTTACCCTGGCCGACCTGGCAAAAGGAGTCGACTCTCTCGGCTATACGACAAAGGAGGATTGGTTCCCGCTATCCTGTACAACGCCGATTACGGAACTGATCCAGGCTTTGAGGAATGAACCCAATGTCATGGTTTCGTGCCATCCGCTCTGCGGACTGGGCACTTATTTCTTTGTGGACAAGAACAGGAAACCGACGCCAGTCACCCGTTTCCTGGACATCAAGGGTTTGTTCGACGACATCCAGAAGCAGGCGGACAAGCTTAAAAACAAGACCACATTCAAAACCCTGTTCAACAACCTCAGCAAGTTCAACCTTTTCTCCAGCGCAAACAAGCATTTTGACGAGAGCAAGGCTCCTGAAGGATTGACATTGAAGAAGCTGGGACAGACCATCGAAGGGCTGCTCGACAAGAGAGCCGGCCGCGGCAAAAATGACGGTACCTACACATACAAGACACTCATGGTGGCCGGCATGCATTTCATGGATTCGTATAATTACGACGTTGAGCGCGTCAAGCGCTGTGTCATCCACTATTCAGCGCCTGACGGTCGCCTCTACCCCTTCTGTGCCTATAATTCAGGCATGGTTTTCCGCGAAGGAATTGAGAGACAGTATTCTGTGTCCAAGGCGGAATACCACGGTCAGAACAGGGCAGAGAAAGTGGGTTAATTTATGAATGAGGGAGACAAAGTGTTCGAAGTTACAGAAAAAGCAAGCGCCATGATAAAAGATTTCCTGAAAGACCGGGAAGAGTTACCGGCCATCCGGCTGATGCTGGCACAGGGAGGGTGATCGGGGCCCGCACTGGGCTTGGCTCTGGACGAGCTGAGAGACGATGATGAATCTTTTGATGATCGGGGAATCACTTTCGTGGTGGAAAAAGAGATTTACGAAAAAATAAAACCCGTAACTATAGATTATGTGGCCTCACAAACGGGGGAGGGCTTCCAAATTTCCTCCAGTTTGCCGAAGCTGGAAAACGCTTGCGGCAGTTGCTCCTGTTAAGATAGATACGGAATTGGAAAAGCCGGCAACTTGAAGGAAGTGCCGGCTTTTTTATCGGGAATCCTCTTTTAAAAAACGCCCCTCCAGCCTCAATTCCGAACCTAGGGGATGAATGAATGTCACGCCCCGCCGGAATTGAGGTGCCTCAATTCAGCTGCTGAGACGAGCGTTTTAAATTCCGGTCTTTCAATCCTGAACAGATCTTAGTTATCCAAACTCATGTAGTAATCCATGAGGATCTTGGCGACCTCCGGACGTGAAAACTCCACCGGAAGGGCTTCGCCCCTGGAGAGCATCTCGCGAACTTTAGTGCCGGACAGGAAAACATAGTCTTCCTTGGTATGGTCCGGATGATCCCGCATCATGACTACTTTGCCCAGTTTTTTGGAGTAGGCTGTGTGGTCCGCCTCGAAAATCTTGATGAGCAGGGCGTTTTCCGGCACTTCTTCATGAAAGATTACCTGAGCGTCGAAACCGCCGTAGTAGTCGCCGACTCCGGCGTGGTCCCTGCCTACGATCAGGTGCGTGCAGCCGCAGTTCTGCCGGAACACTGCATGCAGAACCGCTTCGCGGGGACCGGCATACAGCATGTCGAATCCGTATCCGGTGATCAGGACGGTGTTCGGTTCGAAATAGACCTCTACCATCTTGCGGATGGAAGCGTCGCGGACATCGGCCGGGATATCGCCCTTTTTAAGTTTTCCGAGGAGCATGTGGATCAGGATGCCGTCCGCATTCAGTTGTTCGTAGGCCATGCGGCATAGCTCTTCGTGAGCCCGGTGCATTGGATTCCGGGTCTGGAAAGCCACAACCTTTTCCCAGCCGAGTTTGGCTATTTCTTCGCGGATTTGGTATGCGGTACGGAATGTCTCCGGGAACTCTTTTATGAAATAGGAATAGTTCAGCACCTGAATCGGGCCGGCAATTCCCACTTTACCCACGGAGTTGAATGCCTGGACACCGGGATGATTCTCTTCTGTCGTCCGGAAGATCTGCTCCGTCATGGTTTTCATCTCATCGTCGGTGTACTCGGCGATCTCCTCCACATCAATGACGGCAATGACGGGATTGCCTTCTACATTGGGATCTTTCAGTGCGATCCTCTTGGCATCCTTCACGGCTGAAGCATCCGGAACCATGCACAGAACAGGAACCGGGAAAAAGAGACCATCTGCAGTGAACATCTTATCGGCTACGGACAGGGCGTCCGCTTTTTTCATAAAGCCTGTAAGTGGATTAAAGTAACCCCCACCCATCATTACTGCGTTGGCTGCAGCTGCGGAGCAGCCCAGAATTGAAGGAAGGCCTTCGGCTTCCTTTTGCAGGGCGGCGCGTTTGGCGTCGTCCATTACATACAGCGGATTCAGCTTTTCGGAACCGTGAGGTTTGATCATGTGTAAACTCCTTATAAATCAGCAATTTAGGAAATCTTTAGAGATTCTAAACATTCAATAAAGGACGCTTCGACCTGCTACTTCACGCGATTTTGAGCCATCAGGCCCAAGCAAACACACTGCGACTCCTAAGGATAAGTGACATATTACGTATTAAAGAAGCCTGAGTCAATACCGATATATATAGAGGTTAAAAGTTTTCCGGGTTTTCTATATTAAGTTTTTTAATTGAATGAAGTTATACATCAGATATAGTTGGAATAGGGCCTGTGGCAATCGAGGCTGAATGCACGTATTATTCGAGTTTCATTGAATTAAGAATTTTCAGAATTGTTCTATTTTTCCTTAATGGGATTGTGTTTTCATGAATCCTGCTCAATTTTCCAATGACTACCAGCCCGGATCAAGGGCGTATGATATTCTGGGTCG
>JARRLM010000057.1:0-7038 GCA_037386985.1 Acidobacteriota bacterium
CCTCTCGATCCGAAGCCTGCCCGGATCGAGAGGGACATGCACCCCGGGAGGGAAGCAGATGTATATTTCTATTCCTATGGACACAACCAGATATGGGGACTCACAGCGCGTATCATCAAGGATTTTTTCGACATCCTGGATTTGAAGCAGTGAAAGGTCGACCCGATTCACCACATCTATGGTGTAAAAACAGCATGAATTATAACCCTATTGGAGTTTTCGATTCCGGGTACGGCGGATTGACCGTTCTAAAAGAAATTGAATCGGCGCTGCCCGACAACGACTTCCTCTATCTGGGCGACAATGCGCGTACACCCTATGGCAACCGTTCCTTTGAAATTGTATACGCCTATACGCTCCAAGCCGTAAAATGGTTGTTCTGCCAGGGTTGCAGGCTGGTCATCATCGCCTGCAATACAGCTGCCTCGAAAGCACTGCGGTCTATCCAGCAGAAGGACCTGCCCAATATTGCCCCCGAACGCCGTGTTCTCGGAATCCTCCGGCCGGTAACCGAGTGGGTCGGACACCAGTCAAAATCGGGTCACATCGGAATTCTGGCAACCGCCGGAACTGTCGCTTCCGATTCCTACGCAATCGAAACCCACAAGTTTTTCCCAAATATCACGGTTGTTCAGGAAGCCTGCCCCATGTGGGTTCCACTGGTTGAAAACAATGAACACAACGGCAAAGGTGCAGATTTTTTCATACGGCAGCATATCGAACGACTGACGGCCGCCGATCCCCTTATCGATACGATCGTTTTGGGATGCACCCATTACCCGCTTCTCTATCAAAAGATCGCCCAATACCTGCCACCCGGAATACGCATCGTTTCACAGGGAAAGGTTGTAGCCGAGAGCCTGGTGGACTATCTGAAACGCCATCCTGAGATTTCCGCACAATGCTCACTCGGCGGTCGGCGCGAATTTTACACTTCAGAAAAAGCAGATGTGTTCGATAGACTGGCAACCCTTTTCTATGGAAGGGAAATCCGCAGCAAGAAAATGGAATTTGCAGTCGACAGTAAAGAAATCAAACGATCGAAATTGGCAGAACAAAGCTATAAGAATCGGATCCTGTTTAATATATAAATAAACTTAATGAAAACCGAATAAAGACCCGGAGGGCCGCAAGATAATAGCCCCGGGCATGAGCCCGGGGAAAGAAGATGCGACCTGAAGGGGTAGAACATATCTAAGGTGAATTGAATGTATTCTTTTGAACCGACGGACGAACAAAAACTGATAGTGGATGAAGCAAAGAAACTGGCATCACGGGAGTTTCGAAGTCGAATGCGCGACAGTGATGAAGCAGCAGAACCCGCCCCGGAGTGGACGCAGGAAGGATGGAAACTAGGATTGCTGCCCGCCAGTATCCCGGAAGAATACGGTGGATTTGGTGACCATTCGACTCTTACATGGATTCTGGCTGCAGAAGAGCTGGCTTGGGGGGATCTCAGTGCAACCTTGGTATTGGCGGCGCCAAACCTTGTTGCTATTCCGGTTCTTCTTTGTGGCACAGAAGAGCAGAAGCAGGAGATTCTACCCGCTTTTTGTACCGATTCATACACCCCCGCCTCAGCCGCCCTCATGGAACCGAGATTTAACTTCGATCCCAGCCGGCTTGAGACAACGGCTGTCAAAAAAGGCGAAGAGTACGTGTTATCAGGGGAAAAATGCAATGTCCCCCTTGCAAAGGATGCCGAATGGATTCTTGCTTACGCCGACTTTCAGGGAAAAAGCCAAGGATTCCTGGTTGCGAAAAATACTCCGGGCTTGGTCGTGAAAGAACGGGAAAAGAATATGGGCATGCTCGCTTTTCCGATGTATTCCGTGGAACTGGAAGAATGCAAAATCCCCGCATCGCATCGACTGGGCGGAGAAAACGGCTTCGATTTCCAACTTCTTCTCAATGCTTTCCGGGTGGGTTTATGCGCGATGGCCCTGGGAGTTGCCAGGGCGGCTTACGAATACGCCCTGGATTATGCGAAGCAACGGCAGGCTTTCGGTGAAGCGATTGCACAGCGTCAGTCCATCGCATTCATGCTGGCGGAAATGAGAACGGACCTCGATGCGGCGCGCATGATGGTCTGGAAGGCGGGATGGCAACTTGACCAGGGTGAAGACGCGACCCGCGAATCGTATCTGGCAACGAATTTCACCAACGATATGGCCGTAATGGTCGCAGACAGGGCTGTGCAGATTCTCGGCGGCTATGGATTTATCCGCGAATTTCCTGTGGAACTCTGGCTGCGCAATGCGCGCGGTTTCGCAGTCATGGAAGGAATCACACTTTTATAGCCTTCACCGGGAGGAAGTTGCATGATCAGCTTTGAGATATCCGAAGAAATCCGAAAACAAAGAGAATATGCTGAAAAACTTTCACGGGAACAGATCCGGCCCTTCGCGCGTTACTATGACGAAAACGAGCATGAGGTGCCCTGGGACTTTGCAAAATTTATCTGGGATGAAGCCCGCTACCATATAGGGTGCCTGCTCCCGGGTTCGATGGACCTGGAGGAGCCTTTCATGTCCCAGATGCATTCGGTGGAAGCGCTGTCCTGGGGCGACCAGGGATTTTACCTCTGCATTCCCTGGCCCGCTCTTGGAGGCACTGCGGTTCTGGCAACGGGTACGGAAGAACAGAAAGAACGATTTTTAAAACGTTTCCACGGTAAAGAGATCACCTGGGCCAGCATGGCACTGACCGAAGCGCACTGCGGCTCCGATTCTGCCGCCATCCGTACCCGTGCTGTCCGGGATGGGGATAGCTGGGTATTAAATGGAGAAAAGCTTTTCGTTTCTACTGCAAAAGCATCCATGATCGATTCGAAAGGGATCATGATTGTCTGGGCAACCATCGATCCCTCTCTGGGCCGTAAGGGAATGAGACTCTTTGTGGTCGAATCGGGCACACCGGGACTGAAAATCACACGGCTCGAAAAAAAGCTCGGAATGCGCGCCAGTGACACGGCGGTTGTGGTCCTGGAAGACTGCAGGGTGCCGCTCGAAAATATGTTGAGTAACGTCGGCGATCCAAATAAGGCGAAGAGCTTCAAAGGAGCCATGGCCACCTTTGACAGCGCCAGGCCTACAGCTGCTGCCAGCGGCGCAGGAATCGCTCGGGCCACGCTCGATTTTCTTAAAGAGCAGCTCGCGCAAAACGGCATCGTCATCCGTTATGACAAGCACAGGTACCAAATGTCGGCTATCGAAAAAGATATCGTCGACATGGAGGCCCAATTGGAAGCGGCATGGCTGCTGATACTCAAAGCTGCCTGGCTGATCGATCAGAAAAAACCGAATACGGTGGAATCGTCCATGTCCAAATTAAAAGCCGGGGAGATTGTAACGAAGATTACCCAGAAAGGCATTGAGTTGATGGGAAATCTCGGTTATTCACGCAAGCTTCTGCTCGAAAAGTGGATGCGGGACGGCAAGGTGATCGACCTGTTCGAAGGAACAGGACAGATTAACCGACTTATTGTAGCGCGGCGGATTCTGGGATATAAAAGCAAGGACCTGAAATAGTCTGAAGCTCGAATAGATCCGGTATTGAGTAACATTGCGATAACCTAAACACACAAACGCGCATTCTGACCGTTTCCGATTTCCCCTTTCCCGCCCAGATTCCGTGCATCCAGGGTTGAGCGGGGAACTGGGAAACAGAAACGGGAAACGATGGAGAAGCCTTGTACCCTCCGGTCGTAATTTGATTAAATACCGTTATCGTAGCTGTCACGGATGAGACGCCCAGAATCCTGACAGTAAAGAGAACGGGAGACTCTGCTGTCAACAAGGAAGACTTCCTTTCCAAACACGCACGTGAAGCTGAACTTCCGGATGCCATCCCTTTCGGCCACTTCGATCCGGCCAGCGACCGGACGCTGGAATTAGGTCTGCGGCGATGGGTCCGGGAACAGACCGGCCTGAACCTGGGATATGTAGAGCAGCTGTATACATTCGGGGACAGGAACAGGGACCCGTCAGAAGGCGAAGGAGGTCCACGAGTTATTTCGATAGCCTACCTTGCACTGGTACGTGAAGGGAAACCTTCGGGTACAGCCGGAGCGCACTGGCGTGAATGGTATCGTTTTTTCCCCTGGGAGGACTGGCGAACCGGGAGACCGGAAGTGATCGAAAAATATATTGCTCCGGCTCTGGCCAGGTGGGTCGGATCGGCCACGGATTCCAGAATCCGGCAGGATCGACGTGAACGCTGCGATATCAACTTCGGCTTGAAGGGAGCACCTTGGGTTCCGGAACGCGTTCTGGAACGGTACGAACTGATTTATGAAGTCAATCTCGCTGCTGAATCGCATCGCGACAGGAAATCCGGTTCCAAAGTTGCGCCCCTCCCCAGAACTAAAACTTCCGGGAAGCCTGAGGATCGAACGATTCCATCAACCTCATACCTTGGAAGGCCGATGGCGCTGGATCATAGAAGGATCCTGGCCACCGCTTTAGGACGTCTTCGTGGAAAGCTCAAGTATCGCCCGGTAGTCTTTGAGCTTCTACCTACCACATTTACCCTATTTCAACTTCAGCGAGTCGTTGAGGCGCTTGCGGGAGTACGATTACACAAACAAAACTTCCGACGTCTGGTAGAAAACGGAGGATTGGTCGAAGGAACGGCACGGTTCGATTCCCGAACAGGTGGACGGCCGGCTGAACTGTTTCGTTTCCGGCGGGATGTGTTGCGCGAACGTCCTGCACCCGGAGTAGGCCTGCCCGGAATACGTCGTACCGGCTAGCAGCCCGTGGTAAAATACAATGGGTTGCGCTCCGATCTATTATATGTTTTGGACTGATCTCATCACCGAAAACCGGAAAAAGATTGAAGTTTCATACTTCGTATCCCCGGGAGGAGCGTTATGAAAAGAACAGCGACGTTTTTATTTTGTATTGTTTTGACGACCGGTTGCAATACCCATCAGGCGCAACAATCCAGCCCCTGTGACCGTAAATGCCTGGAAAGCATTGCTGATGAATACCTTGCGGCCATGGTATCCCACGATGCTTCCAGCGCCCCGTTTGCCGAAAATCTTATCTTTACAGAAAACACGATAAAACTGCCTCCTACTGAGGGGCTGTGGTTCACGGCTTCAGGCCTGGGCGATTTCCACTTTTATATTTGCGATCTGGAGGAAGGCCAGGTTGCATGGACAGGCATCGCCAAAGAACACGACAAACCGGTTTTGCTGTCTGTCCGCCTGAAGGTTGTGGATCGCCTGATTACCGAAGCGGAATCTATCGTAGTCCGCGACGTTAACGAAAACAACCTCGGCAACCTGCAAACACCGCCTCCCGGTTTTACGGAGATACTGGATCCGTCCGAAAGAAGTTCCCGTGAGGAAATGTTACGGATGCCCGACATTTATTTCGCGGCGCTCGACAGGCTCGACGACAGCGAGATTCCATGGGATGAAGACGCCTACAGGATCGAAAACGGGATGGTGACATGCGGTTCTATTCCGGACGCGGCCCCGCCGCCGCCTGATTTTCCGAACAGCCGCTCCTGCAAACAACCGGACGGGAAAATACCCCCCATGCTCAAGACCATCCATAGTGTTCACCCGCGGCGCACCCCGGTTGTCGATATCGAAAAGGGGCTTACATGGGGCTTATACTGTTTCAATCATCGCGGTCTTGCCACGATAACCATGCCGGATGGGACCACTTACCCCAGCTTCTCCACCACGCCAAACAGTATGCCCTTTGCTGATATGTTCAAGATAAAGAACGGGAAGCTTCGGGGTATTTTTGCATACGGTACCATGCTGCCCTACGGCATTGGGGACGGCTGGTCCGGCCTCATGTTCCGATAAAAGATTTTGAACCTTTTTTTAATAGACCGGATTGATACTTTCAGTTAGATGCTCATAAAATATATTCATTTCATCTGGTTCGCAAACCGGTCGGAAATATGACGGGAGATCACAATGTTTCGGAGAAGTTGGATCCTATTGATTTGCCTTACTTTATTTGGGTGCGCACAGTCTGACAGTCCGGACAGATCTATTTTACGGCAGCAACCTCCTGTCGGACGGAGTTTGGCAGCACTTGTCCCCGTAGATGGTTGTAGCGACCTGCTCACACAACTCCAGGAACAGGCCATAAAAAAGATGGAGGAAAGGATTGACCATAACCTGGAGATTTCTCTCGGGTACGATTTCACTGCTCTCTGTGATTTAACAACCTGGTTCTCAGGGGAAGATACGGAAAACTCAGACAACGGAGCTGCAGAGTACTCCGATACCAATGTCCAGGTTCCGGGTGTGGACGAAGCTGACTTTATTAAAAATGACGGCGAATATATATACATTCTTGCGGACAATCGTTTCCAGATTATTGATTCATGGCCGCCTGAAGCTGCACACGTTATTTCAGAATATGAGATCGAGGGACTCCCCAGGAAAATGTTCGTTCACGCCGAACGAGCACTGATCTACTCCTCCCTGGCAGACCTGAGAGATCATACGAACGATAATTTCATCAGTCCATGGTATATCCCGGCGGGATATGAAGAATGCACCTACGGTTACAACTGTGACTTTTCGGGCGACGGGAGAGCATTGAAAATTACCGTTCTGGACATCTCCGACCGCACCGACCCTAAGTTGCTAAGGGAGGTCGAATTCTCCGGATCTCTGATCAATGCTCGTCGTATCAACAACGCGGTTTTTTCAGTCGTCTCTTTCCCGCAGACCGAACTGGAAGGCGTCCTGTACAATCCGGTCGCGCAGTGTGACAGCTATCGGATCGATTATACCGATGAAGAAATTATTGAGATGTACGAGACGTTGCGTGAGAACAACCGCGCGATTATCCTATCATCCACTCTCTCGGACTGGATTCCCGGTGTGACCGACACACGATGGTTCAACGGAACACCCGTTATGGACGAAGGCCTTTTACAGAACTGTAGCGATTACTGTATCTCCCAGCAGACGGATGGGCGGAGTCTTCTCTCCCTGGCAGCATTAGACATGACGGAGCTGGGCAGCATTGATATAACCACCATAGTCGACAGGCCCGG
>JARRLM010000058.1:0-7010 GCA_037386985.1 Acidobacteriota bacterium
TGGAATCCCGCTGTCTTGAATTTTACAGAGAAGCGGCGCATCGCAATCACGATACCGGGGGAAAAGGGATAGTTGAGCGCATGATCCTGGAGGAAGAAAAGCATATAGCAGAACTGAATGCTGATCTTGAAGAATTAATTCAACAGGAAAAAGGCCTTGATCAGGCTCCAGTATTTCTGCATTTTGATCCCGGTGGACTTAAAAATATGATCCCGGATCTTTCGGAATACGAGAAAGAAGGAAAGATACTTCTGGATTCCCGAACTGCGATCAAATTGTCCTCAGAATTAAACCGTAACGCATCGGAATTCTTCAAGAAATATGCCGACAAGTTCACCGATACACTGGGCAAGAGGATTTTTATGAATTTCGCCCACCAGGAGGGAAACCACAGTATTCTTATGAAGAAGCGCATGGAAGAAGGCCTCCAACCCGAAATCCAATAAATTGTCGGTACGGAGCACTTCCTTATTTTTTAAAGACCGTCATTCAGAAATTAGAAAGATATGACCCAGCGTCCATTAAATATTTTCGAACGTTTATACATCACCGAAGTCATTCGGGGTATGGCCCTCACGGCCAAACATTTCCTTGTAAATTTCCCCCGCCACGTTGCCCGCGGAGTCGGCCTAAAAATCGGCAAGGGCAATACTGTTACAATCGAATATCCTGAAGAACGGAAACCCTTAGCCACCAGGTTAAGAACCCGTCATCGCCTGACAAAACGTCTGGATGGAAGCCCCCGATGCGTCGCATGCATGATGTGTGAAACCATCTGTCCTGCTAGGTGTATTCACATCGTCGCTATGGAGCACCCGGATCCTAATATTGAAAAAGCACCCGCGACATTTGATATCGATCTGGGTGTCTGTGTCTTTTGTGGATTCTGTGTGGAGGCATGCCCTGAGGACGCAATTCGAATGGACACGGGAATTGTTGAGTTGGCCGCCTATACGCGTGACGGGATGATGTACCGAATGGACCAGCTGCTGGGGTGACCCATTCATCGCGAACACGCATTGTGCACGGCATTCTTAATCGAAACAACATTCCGGTTTTTTCGAGCGGCGATCAGCTCGGAAACGATACTTACGGCTATCTCTTCAGGTGTTTCCGCGCCTATGTCAAGTCCCCCAGGTACGGACACTTTTAAAAATTGGTTGGGATCAATTCCTTCTTTTTCCAGGAACTCTTTTAAAAGACCGATTTTTTTCTGGCTCCCCAGCATGCCGATATACCTTGCGGGAGAGCGCAGGGAAAAACGCAGGCACAGCTCATCATACTTATGATCCCGGGTTGAAATGAAGATATAGGAATTATCGTTAATTTCCGCTTTATCCAGCAGGTTATCCCAACTATCTATATAAAAATCATCTGCATCCGGAAATCTTTCCCTGTTGGCGAATTTTTCCCGGTCATCGACAACTACGATCTTGAATCCTGCGAAGCAGGCAATGTGGGACAGTGCCTTTCCGACATGTCCCGCCCCAAAGATATACAGCGTCGGATCAGACGTAATCGGCTCCAGGTAAACTTCCATATGTCCTCCGCATACAAGCACATTTTCCTCAGGATCATCGCCCGTCAAATCAAAACTGAGAAGTTTGGGACATCCGGACAACAGGACTTTCCAGGCTTCCTGAACGACTTCGGCTTCCGCAGAACCTCCCCCAATCGTGCCGAATTGACCGCCTGCTTCATCAATAAGCATTTTGGCCGCATCTTTGCGGGGTGTAGCTCCTTTCCGTGCAATGATAGTCGCCAGTACAGCCCGGATTCCTTTGGAACGAAGAGTAACAATTTTTTGATAAATATCTTCACTCATAGCTAGAACTTAACACAGAAAAACAGATACGTGCTACCCCGATGCAACGACTCCCGAAAGAAACAGAAAATGTGTGGCTATTATGATGGGAAGCCTTCCGCTACAGAAATTTAACTTCCCCGGAATACGCTTGAGAAACGCGGATATTCCTGAATCTCCACGATAATTATAAATAGTGTACGGACAACTCGTGGGTGAACGGATCTAAAAACCTCTCGGACAACGCCCTTTTGAATACTGAACAAGTTATTTTCCAACCCCTTGAATCAGTTCTCACGCTATCTTTCTGCCAACAATGGTGTTTGAACCGAAATCCATTACCTTGACTCCGTTTTTAGCCCGATGATACTATGCACATCTATATTTCTTTATACTTTGCATGCCATTTCTGAGACGAGGTGATCTTGAATACAGAATCCAGTCAATACGATGTAGCAATTCTGGGAAGCGGCCCTGGAGGTTACGTAGCGGCTATTAAGGGAAACCAGCTTGGCCTCAAAGTAGCGCTTGTTGAAAAATACATAAAATTCGGAGGAACCTGTCTGCACTGGGGATGCGTTCCTACTAAATCACTGCTGTTGAACGCGGAGCTTTATGAAAAGGCGAGAAAGGGAAAGGAATTCGGGATTCTCTATAAGAATGTTCGCCTGGATTACAGTCTGGTCAAAGCACGCAAAGATAAGATGGTTAAAAAGCTTTCGATGGGGACCGATTTCCTGATGAAGAAAAATAAAATCGAAACCTACCGAGGCAAGGGAAGGCTGATCGCCCCGGGAATTATCCAGATCGAAGGAGATGAAGTCAATGAAATCCGCGCCGGGAAAATTATTATAGCTACAGGATCAGAAGCCAAGCTTTTTCCCGGACTGGAACCTGACGGAAAGACAATCCTGACAAACAAAGAAATACTTGACCTCGAAAGTGTTCCCAAGACTCTTCTCGTTATCGGCGGTGGAGCCGTCGGTGTTGAATTCGCCTCTATTTTTGAGCGCTTCGGCACACAGGTTACTATCGTGGAAATGCTGCCGCGTATTCTTCCTCTCGAAGATCACGAAATTTCAGAAGAGATCCGAAAACTGTTAACAAAGAGACGGATCAAGATTCTGGTGAATGCAAAACTCGAGGATATTCGTGTAGAAGATGGAAGCGCTCATGCCAAGGTATCTGTAGTGGACGGCGACATCCAGGATATCGTCGCAGAAAAAGCTCTGATCGCCGTTGGAAGACAACCGGTGATTGAAGAACTCGGATTAGAAAAATTACGGGTTGAAACCGCCCGTGGTTTTATCCCTGTCGATGAAAACATGCAGACAAGTGTACGGGGAATTTATGCGATAGGGGATGTCGTACCCACACAAGCCCTGGCACACCTTGCCTCTCATGAGGGAATGGTCGCAATGGAGCATATTGCGAAAGGCTCGACATTCCCGATCAACTATGACTTGGTGCCGAACTGTACTTATTGCAGTCCCGAAGTTGCCAGTGTTGGGTTAACCGAAAATGCCGCCCGCGAGAAGGGATTGGATGTAGTAACGGGGAAATTCCCGTTTGCCGCAGTCAGCAAGGCCACGATTCTTGGCGAAAATGAAGGATTCGTAAAGCTCGTCAGTGAAAAGAAATATCAACAGATTCTGGGAGTCCATATGGTTGGACCGAAAGTGACGGAACTGATTGCAGCGGCAGCGGCTTCTATCGGACTTGAAGCAACGGCTGCGGATTTGTCGCATCTGATTCATCCACACCCCACTCTTTCAGAGGGAATTATGGAGGCGGCACATGCACTGTACAGCGGTGCCGCTATTCATATTTGATCATGACGTGACTTATGCAAATCAATGCGTTTTTGTCTGGTGTGGATGTATACCATACAACCAGGCCATCCAGTTACAGCTGAAGATCTGCGATCTAAAAAAACGCGGATATGAAAAAGACGTCCTTCTGCTTCTGGAACATCCTCCCGTAATAACTCTGGGGCGCAGCGCTGATAGAAAAAACCTGCTTGTAAGCGAAGACTATCTGAAAAACCGCGGTGTCGATCTTTGGGAAACCGACCGTGGAGGTGATATTACCTATCACGGCCCCGGACAACTGGTAGGCTACCCCATTCTTTCGCTCCATACGGGTGAAAGGGATGTCCGCAATTATATGAGGCGGCTCGAAGAATCCCTGATGCGGCTTTTGCATGGTTATGGGATAGAAAGCAAGCGCGACACGGCATTTACGGGGGTATGGACCGAAAAAGGTAAAATCGCCGCGATGGGAGTTCACCTCAGCAGATGGATAACCCGGCATGGGTTTGCTCTGAACGTCCATACCGACCTGTCATCTTTTGACCTGATTGTTCCCTGTGGCATCTTCGGAAGAGGCGTTACTTCCATGGAAAAAGAGCTAAGGCAGAGGCATGATCTTCGTGCAGTCGCTGAAAGGTATACACATGAGTTCGAATTCGTCTTCAAACGTCATATAATAAGATTGGACCGTAATAAGCTGCTCGATGATCTCGAAGATTATGAAAAGGAAACCGGACCAGTTCCTGGATCCGCAATTCCAGGTTAACAAAACCAAGGCGATGTGTATGGGATGGCAGTGGCAAAGAAAAAGGCTTTAAATAACAGTACGCGGACATTTTTTTAGATTGTTACGATATGTATTGCTATAGCGGATTTGTTGAATTCAGGAGGACCGACAGCCAATGACTATTAAAGTGAAAATGCCGCAGATGGGAGAATCCATACATGAAGGTGTTCTGACAAAGTGGTTGAAGCAGGTCGGTGAAAAAGTGAAACAGGACGAGCCTTTGTTTGAAATTTCAACCGATAAAGTGGATTCGGAAATTCCGTCACCCGCTTCAGGGATATTAAGCGAAATTCTGGTTCCGGAAGGAAACACCGTCCAAATAAACACTGTTCTTGCAATTATAGAGGCGGAAGAAGAAAGTGGTACATCAGTTGGCTCACGGGATGAGGGGGCCGATAGCGACCTACAGGAATCGAAGCAGGAACCTGTTGAGAAAAAAATCCCGGACAAGAATGTTGTTCAGGAAGTGAAAATCCATGCGGTTCCGGATATACCGGAGCCAAAGTCTCCTTCAATGGAGACGGACGCAAAACCTTCCCCCGTCATACAGATCCAGACGATACGCACATCTCCGTTAGTGAGGAAAATTGCCCGTGAGAATAATATCGATCTGATGGATGTTCAGGGAACAGGACTTGAAGGCCGGATTACCAAAGAGGATATTCTTAAGCACCTAGGCAGTCTCACACCATCGAAAAAAGTCGCTCCACCTGTCGCCGATACCAGGGAAACACCCGTATCCCGATCGCATATTCCGGAACCGGACCGATCCGTTCCAACCGAAAAGGAGGAGCGGAAGCCGATAAAACAGGAAAAACCTGTTTCAATTGAGGAATTCGTGCCGAAATTTTTCGGGGAAACGGAAACGGTTCCAATGACCTCCATGCGGAAGGCGATTGCAGAGCATATGGTATTCAGCAAGAGAATTTCCGCGCATGTGAATACCGTATTCGAGGTGGATTTCCAGTCGATCGTACGATTAAGACTACAACACAAGGAAGAATTTGAAAAAAGGGAGGGGATACCCCTTACCTACACTCCGTTTTTCGCAAAAGCTCTTGTTGATACCGTTCGTGAATTTCCAATTTTTAATGTATCCCTTTCCGGAGATGAAATAGTCTATAAAAAGCCCATTAACCTGGGGATAGCCGTTGCGCTGGAGGAAGGGCTGATCGTTCCGGTGATAAAAAATGCACAATTGAAAAGTTTAACCGGTATCGCGCTTAAAATCGCCGATTTAGCAGATAGGGCGAGAACGAAAAGACTGAAACCGGAGGAGGTTCAGGACGGTACCATCAGCATGACGAATCCGGGACATTATGGCGCTCTGTTCGCTACGCCCATCATAAGCCAACCCCAGGTAGCTATTCTGGGAATCGGGGGAATTGAAAAACGTCCGGTCGTAATCGAGGATGCCATTGCAATACGACCTATGGTCTGCCTTTCCCTCACCTTCGACCACCGTGTAATTGATGGTGCTGTCGCAGATCAATTCATGGCTGCAATGAAAGAAAGACTGCAATCCTGGATGCAATGGGTAGACTGACAAAAGGAAGAACGGGGGGAAAATGCTGAAAAACAAATTTTCGATATTGTTGATTTATATGTTTTTCGGAATATCCATGCAATCGATCCATTCGGCCGTCATTGGCTCCAAGGTGTCCGACTTCCGACTATCGGATGCATCAGGGAAAAAACATTCCCTGAACGCATACTCCGGCAAGATCGTAGTTCTCGTTTTCTGGTCCTATAAATGCGCCACCTCCTCCCGCTATTCCAATCAGATAGAACGCATTCAGAATAAGTACGATCGAAATAGAGTCGTTGTATTAGGAATTTCTGCCGGTCCGGACGAAACTGCAGAAAATATATTAAAGAACAAGGCGAATCTGGGAGTCACTTTCCCTGTACTGCTCGATACGGAAGGGAGGGTGGCGGCATCTCTCGATGCAACTCATTCACCAAGCGTCTTCATTATCGATGGAACCGGCAGATTACGCTATCAGGGCGCGCTGGATAATAATAAAAAAATGGGCGATGCGGGAAGAAGGGCCTATGCAGAAGATGCCATAGATGCCATACTTACAGGTCGCAATGTTGAGATCTCGGAAATCGAGGCTTTTGGGTGCAGTATTCGAGTGCGTTCCTTCTAAAAATGCTTCTGGTCGGGATGGACTGCTTGAATTAATATCAGGCACCTTTCAAAGAATGGCCGCAGTACACCGATTTCCCGGATGGCCGAGCTGGCATGAGCTGTACCGGTTCCAGCAAAGTGAAGTATGGTATTATGAACTTCTTCCGGAAAATATTTTTTGCTGAATGACGGAATATTTATACTGTATGTATGGAATAACACCGCAACATTTTCCCTGTAGTATGAAGGAATTAAATAACACTTAAATGCATTAAACTGAAGCATCTATCCATCCTGTTTGCCGTGAAGAAATACAAGAAGTTCTTGAAAATTTCCAGATGGATGGGTAATGTAGCACGGTTAAAATTCAGGTGAACTCAAAGGTATGGATCGGCCTATGCTATCGGACTTTGCAAGTGTTCTTTTGTTTTTTGTAGTCGGTTTAATATTTTTAGCTTTTACGCTCGTCCTTTC
>JARRLM010000059.1:0-7964 GCA_037386985.1 Acidobacteriota bacterium
CGCCCCTCATGCGGAATCGTCGGTTCTTTCCGGGAAACATGGGATGGTGGAGCGGTTGCAGGATCCATGTCCCGAGTGTTGGGGGATTGAGTCAATCCACTGTCATCGGACAGGGAGGAGAACTCCGCAATCAAATCCTCGATAGATTTCAATCTGGCGGCGTAGGCAAGTTCGAGCAGACCCATTTCAAGCAGGAAACGTATCTGAGTCGCATTTCTCATCGAACTGTCTATTTTCAGGGTAGTTTCAAAGAGCCGCAGCAGGTCTTCTTTTGAAAAAAGTGCCGCCTGTTCCCGTAAATCCGGAAGAAGGGTTTCGGGTATTCCCAGAAGTGCCGGATCTGCAATTCCGGCCTTCAGAACCATGAGATTCCTGAACTGGCTTATGAGCGTTCGGCAGAAACCTTTCAGGTCCTGTCCGGCTTCAGCCAATTCTCCCACCTGGCCCAGGATTGCGGCTACATCATTATTTGCAATAGCTTTGACAATCCGACTCAATATTCTGGGTTCAACCAATCCGAGCAGGATCGCGACATCGTCATCTTTTACCCGCGTCCCACTGAAAGCAACTACCTGATCGAGAGCAGACATGGCATCCCGCAGACTTCCGCCGCTGGAAAAAACCACCTGTTCCATTGCACCTTCACCGATCTCAATTTTCTCCGCTTTGGAAATCATTCTCAATTGTTCCAGTATTCGGGTCGGATTCCTCTGATCCTTACAGTGGAAAAGTCCCTTTGGAAGTTATGTTGCATGATGAAAATTTTGTGCCGGTCGCGTGCAGGTTGATAACGTGCCTGCTCAATCAATTGGCGTACGTTATCGACGCCGGTATTTGATGCGGCATCGATCTCAACGACATCGATACAGTTGCCGGCCGTAATCTCAGTACAGGAAGCACATTTGCCGCAGGGCTCCCCCGTTTGGACTTCATGACAGTTCAGCGCTTTGGCCAGAATCCGCGCTGTCCGTTGCACATATAATAGACCTCTTAATGCTGCTTCCTTCCGGACCTGACATGGTTCGAGGGTTACATTGCACAGGACCCGAGGCCCGTCACGGCCTTGGTAACTGAAGTTTTCATGTTACGGCATCCAGATGATGCTTACAAATAAAAAACAGTTCTGAGTTCTGGGTTTGGAGTTAATAGTTAACAGTTGATGGGGTGTGATGTTGGATGAGCGACAGGGTGGTTATTGTTGAACTCAATACTCAGAACTCAGAACTTAGAACTCAGAACTGCTATAATGTCTCACCCTGCGAAGAGGATCATCCGATACGTTAATAGAAATATCGGTATTGCCGGTTGAGAATGGAAGGATCGTACGACAGAAAATGCTACGACACATTTACCGCATACTCCTGGTTCTAGCTGTCCTAATCTCCTGTACCTTCCTGGTTCGCTCTCAGTCTGTCTACATGTATCAGGCAATGCAACCGCTGCCCGACCACGAAACAGCCTCCATATTGAGCGAAAACACTCTTTTTACGGTTTACGGCAGGGCTTTCGGCCATGCGCCGATACTAGGGCAGCTCGGTATGTATAAGACATTGGAGGACATGGAAACTGAGGTGGAGTCCTGGCTTGGAAACATCGAAACCAGAAACGGCAACAAGGGCGTAATCGTCGGAATCCATCTTATATACGCCATGGCTGTACCGTGTGTCCCGGGCGACGACTGCCTGCTCTACCTTGAAGGGATTGAAAAAGACATTGTAGGCAAATACATTGAACCGGCGGCGAAACGCGGCTGGATGGTCGTCCTCGACACCCAGATCGGAAGATCCGACCCTGTCGAGCAGATACAGCGGATCCTCGATAAAGGCTATTTAAAATACGAGAATGTCGCCGTGGCCATCGATCCCGAGTTCCGCTCGTACCCGGGCCGGAAACGTCCGGGAATCCCGATAGGCACCGTAAAGTCATGGCAGATCAATAAAGTTCAGAGGCTTCTGAACGACTATGTCCGCAAACACAAACTGGCAAAGAAGAAAATATTAATTGTGCATCAGTTTGGAGACGCCAATGTCGATGATGGAGTCCCCTTTATGATTGAGAATAAGAAGAGTCTTAAAAACTTCGAGCATGTCGAGCTTGTCATCGACGCGGATGGATTGGGAGAACAGGCGGTCAAGGTTGTCAAGTACAATAAAATGACAGATTCAAAGGTCTACCCCTTCCTCAGATTCCGCGGCATAAAGATATTCTTACCGAACCCGTGGGAAAAACATGATCATTTCGATAAACCGCCCATGAATCTGGATCAGATTTTCGGGCATGAACCCGCGATTGGCGGCCCGAAAATGCGAGCCATGCCGGATGTCCTGATCATCGCATAGACAAAGAAGTTAACCCGCATTTCTCACAGCTCAGATATTCAACAAGGACCTTGTTGAATATTTGATCCGGCTTCATACTGCGGCGCCGAAGTAAGCGAAGCGACGAATCCCTGTAAGAAATACGGGTTAATCATCGCATCGCGAAGCCAAAATATTCTGCAGACGTCCGGGATCTCGTCTCAGGTGGACGGTTTTTCCCCGACGCACATAAACCAGGCCCGGCTTTGCCGCTTTGGGTTTCTTTACATTCTTAATCGCGGCAACGTGGACGTCGGCGCGATCTGCATTTTTCATCCTAGAAAAGTGCACGGCCAGTTCACAGGCGTCCAGAACGGAGCCGGAAGGAGGGTCGGCGCGTCCCTCTGTTCTCAGGATTACGTGGCTGCCGGGATATCCTTCCAGGTGGAAAAACAGGTCGTTTCCCCGGGCTAAACGCGTCGTTAGATAGTCATTCCCCTCGTCATTCTTACCCACCCAGATTTCAAGATCATCCTCTGTCCTGTATCGCTTCGGCCTTAAACGTGAAGGCACCTCGTTTTTAACCTTTGATTTTGAGGATTCTGTTTCCCCCTTCTGTTTCGGCACATAGCGGCTGATCAAACGCCGAACAAAGTGCTGCGCGGATATTTCCTCCAGGGCATTCACATCAGGAGGAACATTTTGAAGCGCCGACTCTATCCGGCTTTCAATATTTTCAATTTCGCCTCGCGAAGTCTGAAGCCGCTGAAGCTGTTGTCGGATCATCTTCTCCCCCCTCGAATCCTTTCGATAGCGGGCAAAATATTTCTCAAGGTTCCTCTCAGGTGAGATCGTAGGGTCGATTACGATAGAAACCTTCCTGCCGGTTCTATAATCCGTTGCCGTCACATTATCATCACCGGGCTTGATTGTAAGAAGAACGCTTTTCAGCAATTCCCCCTTTTGTCGGTACGTTTCGGCCAGGCAGGCTCTGTCAAGGTCCTCATGGAGATGTGTAAGTTTCCGGTTGAGTACCGACTTCTCTTTATTCAGCGCCTGGCTGACTCTGCGCGCAAGCAACTGGGCTTCCCGCTCAAGTTCCAACCTATCATATGCACCACAGACAGTCTCAAGGTAAACGTCATCCGGAATTTCTATCCATCGATCCGATCCTTCCAATGGAACGGATCCAGGCGGATCGATCCATGGTTCTCCTATCTTAAGGTCCCGGCGTGTCTCTTCAAGTGAGCGCATGCAGTGAATTAGACGCTCCCGGGCATC
This sequence comes from Acidobacteriota bacterium, assembly GCA_037386985.1. Classification (GTDB taxonomy): domain Bacteria; phylum Acidobacteriota; class UBA6911; order UBA6911; family UBA6911; genus UBA6911. The sequence goes on from JARRLM010000059.1 coordinate 3,579, forward strand.
CACCAGATAGATATTGCTGCGAGAGCCCAGAATTGAAAGGTACAGGTGCCAGGAATCCGACCGTGAATCCAGATCCAGACGAACCTGTCTATTCTCTTCGGCAACGTCAATCCCGGAAACAACAATACCTTGAAGATGCGCGCGAATATATTCGTAAAATGATGCGGTGGAGGAACCCGTGGCGGGCGGTTCTTTCACCATACATATTCGTGCAAATTCAGGATCGCACGACAAAAGGATTCCGGTTTTGTTTTTAGCGGAATCGACGAAAGTAAGGATCAGGGTATATACATTCCCCGACACAACCCGTTTCAGTACACTGCCCGGAAGGAATTCATCCAGTATAGAAACAACGCGCCGAAGCTCACACATGCTCAGCATGAACACTCCTAAATAAGTCAACATCGTAAACTGAGATGGTTTTATATCACCTTATACAGTCCCCTTTTTCCCATAGGAAAACCTACTCTTCTCTATTAAAATTACTCTTCCATAAGACATTATGCCGGTAAAGCATGATTTTGGCCTGCTCTGCATAGCAGAGCTCATCGGTTTTTTCATTTCCCGTTTCCTTTGAAATCCAAAACGGGGAACGGGAAACCTGAAAAGGGAAACTATAAATCTCTTACTTAAAGCGCGCCGCGATAGATCCAGAAGCGTTGGGCCGATAATAATTGCAGGTTAAAAATATGGCAGATCTTTATGCAGTCATCATGGCAGGCGGACGAGGGGAGAGGTTCTGGCCACTGAGTATGGATACACTGCCCAAACCCTTCATTCCGCTTCTGGGCAGTCACTCACTTATTCAGGATACCGTAGACAGGATTCGGCCCATTGTGCCGATCGAAAAGATTTTTATATCTATTGGAACGACGCACCGTGAAAGGGCAAAACAACAGCTTCCCCAGATACCGGAGGAGAATTTTATTGTCGAACCCGTGGGTCGGGACACATCGGCCTGTCTTGGTTTCTGCGCTCTGCATATTGAAAAACGGGATCCGGAAGGTCTTATGTTAGCCCTGCCTGCAGATCATTTCATCCGCGATGCAGAAGCGTTTCGAAGCTCAATTCAAACCGGTGTCCATAACCTGGAGGATGCGACCGGCGTTGTGTTCGGAATTACCCCGGAGCGTCCGGAAACAGGCTACGGTTACATTCTTGTTGAAAAACCCGCCGCATCTACAGATTTTCTGCCCGTCGTCCGTTTTATAGAGAAACCGGATGCGCCTACGGCCGCAAAATACTTGTCGGCAGGGAACTATTTCTGGAACAGTGGAATGTTTCTTTGGCGCAATCAGACACTGCTGGATCTTTTCCGGGAACACATGCCCGATCTTTACGGGGGATTAAGTAAACTGCGTCCTCTTGTCGGCGACAAGGGTTCCGATCGTGAAATTGCAGGGATTTTTTCCAACTTGCCCCGTATCTCGATCGATTTCGGAATCATGGAAAAGATATCAGGATTGAGGCTGATCCCGGCTAATTTCGGCTGGGATGATATCGGCACCTGGGCCTCTCTGGGAAGGGCTCTACCTGCAGATGCGGACGGAAACATATCAAGGGGGCCTCATGTCGCATTGGAATCAAATAACTGTATTGTCTATGCCCAAACCGGCACCGTTGCCACATTCGGCGTATCCGATTTGATCATCGTCGAGGCGTACGGTAAAGTACTGGTCTGTTCTAAAGACAGGGCTTCGGATCTCAAGAAACTTGTTAAAAAATTGGGCTCCCTGGAAACATGATCGGAGATTCTCAACATGATTGGAAAAGCGAAAAAAGTTGTGTTGGCTTACAGCGGAGGATTGGATACTTCAATAATCATCCCCTGGCTGAAAGAGAACTACGGCGCGGAGGTGATTGCTTTTGCGGCGAATATCGGTCAGGGAAGCGAACTCGTGGGATTGGAAGAGAAGGCGATCAGAACCGGAGCCTCGAAATGCATTATTGAAGATTTACGGGAAGAGTTCATATCTGAATTTGCCCTGCCCGTCCTCCGTGCCGGAGCAATCTATGAGAGAAAATACCTGCTCGGCACTTCCTTTGCTCGTCCGCTTATTGCACGAAGGCAGGTGGAAATAGCAGAAAAGGAAAATGCGGACGCTGTCGCCCACGGCTGCACCGGCAAGGGCAACGACCAGGTGCGATTCGAACTGACTTTCAAAGCACTGAATCCCAAACTGAAAATTATCGCTCCCTGGCGCGAATGGGATATTAAATCCCGTGAGAACGCCATCGACTACGCTCAGGATCGGAAGATTCCGGTCGCAGCTACCAAGGAAAAGATTTACAGTGAAGACCGGAATCTCTGGCACCTCAGTCATGAAGGCGGTATCCTTGAAGATCCCTGGAAAGAGCCGGAAGAGAGCATGTATACGTTAACCGTTGCCCCTGAAAATGCTCCTGAAAAGCCACAACATATAGAAATTGAGTTTAAGCACGGAATACCGGTTGCTATAGACGGCCATAATCTGGAACCCGTACAGGTCCTGGAGTCACTCAATACGATCGGTGGAACGCATGGTGTCGGTCGGGTGGATTTGGTTGAGAACAGGCTGGTAGGCATGAAATCGCGGGGAGTCTATGAAACACCCGGAGCCTCAATTCTACTGGCTGCGCATCGTGAACTGGAAAGCCTTACGCTCGACAAGGCAACCCTGCACTACAAGGACATCCTTGCGACCAAGTACGCAGAGCTGGTTTATAACGGTCAATGGTTCACGGCGCTCCGATACGCCATGGATGCCTTTGTCGATTCGACCCAGACCCGGGACACAGGGACAGTCCGGTTGAAACTGTATAAAGGAAATATCATCCCCGTCGGGAGAAAATCCCCCCACTCTCTTTACAGGGAAGACCTGGCAACATTCGCTGAAGATGAGGTCTACAACCAGAAGGATGCGGAAGGTTTCATCAACCTGTTCGGGCTTCCCGGGAAAGTTGAAGCACTGCTTGATATGGAGGGGGAGCACGACATCAGATATCGGAATCGCAAAAAATAGCTCTAAGTTCTAAGTTCTGAGTTCTGAGTTTGAAGTTAACAATTAACAGTTGGGTGTTGATTGGTGAAGGCTGAACCGTCTGAAGTCCCATTTCCTCGATGAAACGCTGGAATCAAATCCAACAACTCAGAACTTAGAACTCAGAACTTAGAACTCAGAACTTCAAACTATTAACTGTAGACTTTTGATTCCATGGTATCGATTAAGAACATCGCTTATCGCAGCCTTCCAAACCAGTCGGAACTGTTCTTACAATACATTGAACTTTCGCGCCATGCCCTGCGGTTTTTCCAGCATTCTCCGTCTGCCCAAAGCATCGGCACCGGTCTGTGTGACAGGATCATCGGCCAGCAATTTCCCCGATCGGGAATCGCACCTATTCTGCGCCGACAGAATAAAAGTTATGAATGTTCAGCCAAAACGCTGGAGCGGATAGACGATTTGGAAAATCCAGACTGCGTGGCAATCCTTACCGGCCAGCAGGTAGGCCTGTTCACCGGCCCCCTCTACACTGTATATAAGGCTCTGACGGCGATTCATCTGTCCGATGAGTTGAGAAGCCGGGGAATACGGGCGGTCCCCATATTCTGGATGGAAACCGAAGATCACGATCTGGCTGAAGTCACGCATCAAACGGCTTTCGCACCGGATAACTCCACTCGGGCTATCGATTACAGGAATATGCTTTTCGGAAACACCGCAACCTCGATGCGGCCGATAGGATCGATTCAATTTCCGGATAGTATCCGGGAAGTCGTACAGCACTTTGTCAACAGCCTTCCCGATTCAGCATGGAAGAACGAAATCGGTTCTCTGCTGAATTCAACCTGTCGTCCAGGGTTTACGTTCACTCAGTCATTCGCCCGACTTCTTCTGAAAATCCTGGGGGATTCCGGACTGATCCTTTTCGACCCCCAGGATCCCCAAACCAAGCCGTTGATTTCTCACATATTTCAATGGGCACTCGAAGAGTCGGATGAAATTCACACCCTGTTGGAAAAACGAAACCGTGAAATTGAATCGGCCGGTTTCCGTTTACAGGTGAAATTCAAGGACCGCTCAACAGTCCTTTTCTACATTGACAACGGAGAGCGCTATGGACTGGAGAGGTTGGATTCAGGATTCGGACTGAAAAACGGAGGCCGGAAATTTCGTTTACGGGAGCTTCGGGACTGTTTGGCAAACAATCCCGAGAAATTCAGTCCGAATGTGCTGCTTCGCCCCGTCATCCAGGATTCCCTGTTTCCTACCCTCGCTTATGTCGCCGGTCCATCCGAAATCGCCTATTTCGCACAGGTTGAAGTGTTGTATACTATGTTGAACCGACCGATGCCTGTCATATGGCCCAGGGAAAGTTTTACCCTCATGGAAGGGGGAATCCGTA
>JARRLM010000060.1:0-8009 GCA_037386985.1 Acidobacteriota bacterium
TTGAGCTCGTCGGAGTCTTTCCAGATGCCCGGGATGTAGTCGCCGCAAACGTCGATGGACGTCATGCATCCTATAACCGCGGGTGTCAACCGGCCCGCAAGCATGTCGTAGTCGTGTATGCGGATTTCGATATTCTCGACGATATTCTTAAAAAGCAGGGCGCGCCTCAGCTGGATGTCCTCCCCTGCGGTTTCCCGCCAGGATTCGACCGTCCACTTCTCCCTTTCGGCAAACAGTTTCCATCCGGCTGTGTTCATAGCCTGCTTCCATTTCAGGATGTTCTCGCCCAGTTTTATTTTGTCGATCCGATCCAGCAGTTGTGTATTTATCTCAGACATTTCAGACTCCGATACTCGTTTAGCGTGAGATCGTGCAGCGTATGCCACGATCCAGGTAGGCTGTTTTTACCGATTCCACCATCTCGTCCTCTGCCGCGCCGGTCCCGTCCATAGGATATTTCATGTTGAGCGCCCGGTATTTGCTCCAGCCCATTCGGTGGAAGGGCATTAACTCCAGTCTTGCGTCAATTTTGCCGAGGCCGGATAGAAAGGCCGCGGTCGCCTCGATATTCTCGGCGGTATCGTTTATGCCCGGAATCAAAGGCTGACGGAACACGATATCGACGCCGTGTTCTATGATCAAGGCGGCATTTCCGAGAATCGGACCGTTGGGTTGTCCAGTGTATGTGTCATGGATATCCGAATCCATATGCTTCAGGTCGAACAGAAAATGATCCGTAACGGGGATAACGCCGAGCAGTGCCTCCCTGCCGGCTAATCCGCAGGTTTCGATGCAGGTATCGATCTGTTCCTCTTTGCACAGCTCAAACAGTTCCCGGACGAATCCTGCATGGAGCAGCGGCTCCCCGCCCGAAGCGGTTACGCCTCCGCCCGAACTGTCGTAAAAAATCTTGTCTCGTCGAACGGCATCCCAGACATCGAGAACGGTCTTTGACTCGCCGTAGCGGACCAGCGCGCCGTTAGTGCAATGATCCAGGCAATCCCCGCACGATACGCACCGGTCGTAGTCGATTCTGTGAACGCTTTTCCCGTTGCGGATGGCCTCATTGGCGCAAATATCGGAGCATGTGCCGCAATCCGTGCAGAGGGTTTCGATGAAGCCGATTTGCGGCTCCGCAGACAGGCATTCAGGATTTGCACACCATCGGCAGGACAACGGGCATCCCTTGAAAAATACAACCGTTCGTATCCCCGGCCCGTCATGGATGGAAAAGCCCTGAATGTTGGTAATAACCGCACTTTGCGAAGTTACTTTTTCCCCGATACTTATCATGGCACTGTTTCATGGTTTCCTATGTTGGCGGGACGCTTTCAAAGATATCCTGCCGTAACATGGCGATCTGAAATACCGGCCTGTCGATCTTTCTGAAACAAAGCCCTCCATGTTCGACCCCGGCAGGCACATGGACAAAGCATGTTTTCGTAATAGTCGTCTTCACGCCGTCAATGACGAGATCTATTTCCGCCCCCAGATCGGTCGGATCCTCCATATTGCTGCCAACAAAGCCGAGGACCTCATCGTGATCGTGACGATGCACGGGATGAACTGTCGGCACCGATCCTGTCACCCACACAGCTTCAACATAAAAGGATCCGGGGACAACGCGGTTGTCCATGTAGATTATTCTATGGATCGGGTCAGGGGCATCCATCTTCTTGTTCTCGGCACCCTCCGCTTCAAAATCGTGGACACCGGGCGGCAACTGAACATTGGTGCAAAACACCGCTTTGGGCTTCTCTTTTGGATCTGACATTGGTGCCTCCTATGGATTAAACACAAGATAAGCATACCGCATATGCTGACTCATGTGCAGCCATCATTTAATTCCGGCTTTTCAGCGCTTGTCAATGAGTTCTCTGTCATTGGTAACCGATTGCCGATACTTCCATCCGGCCCATTGTACATACTTTGGAAGGACTTTTACTGTCCCTGATGTGAGATCGATTTACAACGGGTGTTTTGCCGCTGAAAGGCCTGGAAGTTTTTCCCGGTTTGAAGTAGAACAGAAACTGTCCATTGCAGGAATCAATGGAATGGATGTGGATCCGACATATACGGCGGCAAAGGCGGGGTTGCTCGGATTCACGAAATCGACTGCACGGTATCTCGGGAAGCATAACATCACCGTGAATTCCGTGTGTCCGGGTCCGACAGATACAGAGCTTTCGCGCAAAGAAATCCCCGAGGAGGTTCGAGTGCGTGTGGCCAGGTCCTCGGCGCTTGGACGGATGGGAACACCCGAGGATGTGGCTGATGTGATCCTGTTTTTTGCTTCAGACTACGCCCGTCACGTTACAGGACAGACAGTTGTGGTGGATGGCGGCATTGTTATGCCATGAATGCAAGCGGTGTTACAGCGAATTTAAGCAAGTGATGGAACGGAGGATGATAATGGTACATAAAAAACCCCCAAAGCGAGTCAGTCGTCGTAAATTTCTTAAGGGCGCAACCGTTGTGGCTCCCGGAATGGTTGCTGCGAATTCCTTCGGAAACTGGCAGCAGTAATCAATACCGGATTCACGGAAGTGGGACCTGGAAACCGATGTAGTCGTACTGGGTACGGGATTTGCCGGGTTATCGACGGCTATCACGGTGAAGGATGCCGGGGCGGAAGTGTTGATCCTGGGAAAAATGCCCCGGAAACATGAAGGCGGCAACAGCAAAGTATCGGGAAATATGTGGTGGACGCCGACCAATCTGCCCGAAGCGATTCAATATATCGAGGCACTCTGTAACGGACTTACAGACAAGGAGAGCATTCAGGCGCTTGCTGAGGAGATGATGCGGTTGAACGGGTGGCTTGAAACGTTGGGGATCCAACCCCGGCCGCTGGGATTTTTCCAGCCGGAACATCCCGAACTTCCGGGATCGGGATGTGTCCGCACATGGAATAACAATGGAGTTTCCGCCCAGGGAGCCTTATGGAACCCGATACGGGAGCAGGTGGAGAAACGCGGGATAGAGATTCTATACGAAACGCCTGCCGTGGACCTTGTCCTGTCCTCATCGAATCGTGAGGTTCGGGGAGTCCAGGCCGTAAAACAGGGTAGGCCTGTTACTGTTAAGGCTCGAAAAGGGGTTGTTCTGGCTTGCGGTGGTTTTGAGTTCGACTTCGAGATGCAGAAGCAGTTTCTTCCCGGCTGGCCTACCTACGGTCGGGGAACACCCGGTAATACCGGCGATGGCATCCGTATGGCTCAAAAAGCCGGGGCGGCCCTTTGGCACATGAATAATTCGCTTGCCGGAATAGGTTGCATAATTGTGTCCGAGTACGATCCGGTAATGATTCCTGTAGGATTTCCCGGAAGCGGCTATATTCTCGTGGACAAAAGAGGGAAACGCTTCATGAACGAGCTGAGGGAGAACCGGCACGGTTTCGGGCATAAGGAAAATCTGCTCTATTTTGACGGAATCATCGGCGATTTCACCCGGATTCCCTGCTACGGCATCTTCGATGAAGCTACGCGAATCCGAGGTCCGGTTGTCAGCGCATCAGGATGGAAATTCGGATGGTTTAGCTGGTTCGGGGAATATCAGGCAAGCCGTGACAACCTGAAGGAGGTCGAAAAAGGCTGGATAGTGAAAGGCGATACTGTAGCAGAACTGGCGGGCAAACTGGACATAAGCGCGGCGGATTTGGAAGAATCCATCGCCCGATACAACGATCATTGCAAAAACAGGATGGATAAGGATTTTGCCAGGCCCGAACGAAGCCTGGTGCCGCTGGAAAAGCCTCCTTTTTATTGTGTTAAGCTTTATCCGGCCACCTACAACACACAAGGCGGGCCCAGGCGTAATGCCAGATGCCAGGTTGTGGGTCCGGACAACAGTCCGATACCAAGATTGTTTGGTGCCGGCGAACTGGGTTCATTCTGGGGCTGGATGTACAACGGCGGCGGCAACAATGCCGAAGCATTGGCCCAGGCCAAATTTCGGGGAGGAACACAGCGGCCGTTGAGTCCTGGACGGAAGGGTAGCACGAACACATATCTATCAAGGTAGTGCTGTACAAGCCTGCAAAAATGCAGGTCCGCTATCCCGGTTGTCTTCAGTGTGGATTACGATTCCTTACTTTGCCTGGGTGTGGATAGTCGAACCCTCGGCTTGTAATGGAATCAGCGGGGCTCTAAAACGGCCGCCCTTTCGGAATTCCCTTAAAGAAGTCTGGAGTTTGCGGTCACACTGTTGGAGAATCGTACTGACTTTTTCTACATCCAGTTTAAGAGAGTGAGAGATGGACTCCGGGGATTGTCCGTGATAGTGAGCCTGGGCAAATATTCTACGTTCAAGATCCGGCCATTCCTGGAGGGCATTGGCAATCTCCCTGAACAGCTCCTCGCGTTCACTTTTTATGATGGCGCCCGACATTGTAGGTCTCCGTATCAAAATTGCTATACGCCTTTCTGCCTGCATCCCCGATTGGAGTTCATTCAGGGAAGCTTACAAGTTCCTATAACAGGCAGGTTTTCTTGAACGTGAAGCGGGCCGGGGTAATGTCCCGCTGCACGCTGCAAAAAACTATCCGAAATGGTCTCTCTCGGTACGTGCAACCATTTATACCTATAAAGACGCAAACCGGTTCAAAAAAGTTTCAAGTATTGTTGCCGGGATTAAAATATTTTCGAAAGAGGGAGCTTCAGGTTCGGCAGTAGAGGTGAGGACAAACGCATTCCTCTATCGTAGATGCCTGACGAAATATACCCGATTTCACACCAGATCTGGGGTTCGATTGTTTCGGCATCCCCATCTACGATCCAATATTCCCGGACTCCGGAGTCTGCATAGATTCTGCGCTTGGTTTTCAGGTCCCTTTCCCGTGTGCTGTCGGAAAGGATTTCTACGACAAGATCGGGCGGCCCGAGAATGATTCGTTCGCCTATGATACCTTTGCGGTTTTTCCGGACAAACAGCACATCCGGCTGAACAATATCCCAGGGGGTGAGCATGACATTGCATGGAGCCCCCAGAACGATTCCCCGGCCTTCATTCTCTAATCTTTGTGCCAGGTATGCCGTCAATCTCATGGAGATATGCTTGTGTTTTATTCCCGGATTGGGGGTGACACTGAGTTCGCCGTTGATAATCTCGCAGTTATTATCCGGAGCGTAATACAGGCTGTTGCTGTAGTCAGCAAGGTTTTCCGGTGCTACTGCAATCATTTTTAGCACTGGCATCTTCCTCGTTTTATTCTGTCTCTGATACTGTTTCGCCAGACACGGGTCTATTTCTAAAAAATATGTACAGAACAAATATTTTAGCTATTGAAAAGCTGGAGAGCGGTAGCCGGCCGGCGAGAATAGCGCGATGTAATTGTCGGATAAATCGACCTTATTTGCAAAACCGTGCGGAACGGTTTTTAGGGGGAGTCGATGAATTTACCGGGCGGGCCGGTTAGATCGTCCTTCCAGTCCGGCGCCCTGTCTGATCCGATATATTCAATCCTGTTCGCCGTCAACACGAGCCCCTTTGCATCACGGCTCCGCACCGGTTGTCGAACAATGGAAAATTTTTGCTGGCGAATCTTGATGCGTTCATCGTCCGCATAGCGTACGAAGAGGGATGAGGGATTGTCGTCTGCGAAAAACCGAATTCTGGCGCCCTTGGGTGCAAATCGGGATTCTCTGTTCTTAACCAGCCCTCCCGGTTCGAACTTCTTGAAGTATGTAAAAAAGTCCAGTTCGTAGACGGTCGTCATGACACGTTCCCGATCCAGTATGGCGCAGTATATGAGTGATGTATCCACGAAAAGTTTGTCCGGGGGCGAGACCACTTTGCAGCGGCCGTCGTTCCATATGAGCAGAAGACGGTCCAGTGGAGAACAGGAAACAACCGGAGAACCTGCAACCTTATGCCCCAGGTACCCCTTCTCCCGATCGTGGTTTACGGTCAGTTCGTTTTTTGTAAGCTCCCGTTCGGAAATCTTGCCGAAAGTTTTGAGTCTGGTACGCCTGGGGTACTGAGCACCGTATTTTCTGTGGAGGTTGCGCAGGTAGCGGACTGTGTACGGGATCATTGCCGAGAGATCCGTCTCCACTTCTCCCAGCTCTTTTCCGAGGTGTCCTATGTCTTTTAGATTTTTCTCCAGGTCGAAAAGGGATATTCGTCGAATCTTTAGATTGAGAAGCCCTTCGACGTCATCGCGGGTAATATCCTGCTTCAGGTGACTGCGAAAGGGCTCGAGACCTTTCAACACCGCTTCATGGATTTCAACTGCCGATTTCAAGGTTTCTATACGCTTGTAAATGCGGTGTTCTATGAACAGGCGTGCCAGAGTTTTGCCGTGTATGTCTTCCAGCAGTTTTCGTCTTTTGTGCTGCAGTTCGCGCCTCAGGATTTTTACCAGCCGCGAAGTATTGTGCCGCAAAATTTCCGGTACATTCATATCCACCGGTTTGTTGTCGCGGATGACAACGATGCGGCTCGATATCTGTACCTGGCACTGGGTGAAGGCATAAAGAGCGGCTCTGGCCCGATCCTGGTTCTGATCGGGAGCCAGCCGAATCTCAATTTCCACATGTTCGGCAGTAAAATCGTTGATGTTTTTGATTTTTATCTTTCCACGGCGTGCTGCATCTTCAATAGAGGATGTTACCGAATCTGTGGTTGTTCCAAACGGAAGTTCCCGGATGACGAGAATATTATCGTCTTTCTTTTCAATCCGGGCACGGATCAGGACATGACCGCGCCCTTCATCGTAGTTTTCCGCATCAATCAAACCACCTTGAGGGAAATCCGGAACAATATGGAACGGTTTCTTTTCCAAAATGGCAATTTGTGCTTTAAGCAGCTCAGTGAAATTGTGAGGGAGGATGCGGGTGGAAATCCCGACCGCAATACCTTCCGCTCCAAGCATTAGCAACAGAGGGATTTTGGCCGGCAGCAGTACGGGTTCCTCGCGGCGACCGTCATAGGTCGGGACAAAATCCGTCAGGTCCTTGTTGAAGAGTTCCGTGCGGGACATTTCGGCCAGACTGAAAACAGGATGCGGCGCTGGACGGGTTTCAGTCCGTCATCAAGGTCGGGGATGGCGCGATCCCGGATGACATAGGATGCGTATTGAAGGAAATTCCGATCGACCAGCTTTTTAAGAGGACCTTCTCCTGTTGCCTGCAGCCTGTCTGCAGTTCGGCCGGCCATGAGCGCAGATGGTTCAGGAACCGTTTGTTCGAACTTTGTTTCGCCCAGCAGAGGCAGTTCCTTCTGGCTGTCTGTCATGACGCTGTTTCCACAACAAGATGATTCATGATGTAGTTCCGACGCTCGGGGGTATTTCTTCCCATGTAAAAGGAGAGAATCGCCCCAACACTGTGCCGGTTGTCCACTCTTACCGGTGTCAGGCGCATATCGGGACCGATGAAATTTTTGAATTCTCCCGGAGAAATCTCCCCGAGCCCCTTGAAGCGGGTTACCTCGATACCGCGCCGGTTTTTTATGGCAGCGTCCCGTTCACTCTCCGAATAACAGTAGGTGGTTTTCTTTGAGTTCCGCACTCGAAAGAGCGGCGTCTCCAGGATGGACACGTGGCCTTCATGCACGACCGATTCGAAGAATCGAAGAAAGAATGTAAGCAGCAGGTTGCGGATGTGAAGTCCGTCGACATCGGCATCGGTAGCAAGGATGATACTGTTGTAACGAAGGCGATCGGTGGAATCTTCGATGTCCAGGCTGCGCATCAGGTTGTACAGCTCCTCGTTTTTGTACATAACGTCGCGCTGCAGGTCGCATACGTTCAGCGGTTTGCCGCGCATGGTAAAAATCGCCTGGTTGTTAACATCCCGGCAACTGACAATCGATCCTGCAGCAGACTGTCCCTCCGTTATAAAGATCATGGATTCCGTGCCGGTGCCTTTTCTTTTGTTGAAATGATTCTTGCAATCTTTCAGTTGTGGTACACGGAGGGATGTGGCACGCGCCCGTTCCCGGGCCATTTTTTTAATGGATTGGAGCTCTTTGCGCAGCTTGACCGTTTCTTCAATTTTGAAGAGATC
>JARRLM010000061.1:0-6974 GCA_037386985.1 Acidobacteriota bacterium
GTTGCTTGCCGAAAAGCGCACATCTCTATCCACAATGCGCACAGGAATAACGGTATTTGTCCTGCCGCTTTCAGTACTTGGAGTGCTCGTAACCACATCCAAGCATTACGACTTTCACCGCGTGCTTCCCATGATCATCCCCTTGCTGGTGATCTGCGCCGGCCTCGTTGTGATCGGGTCCTACCTTATCTTTCGCGCTATGACCAGGTTGCATCATTATGACCGGCAGATCCGGGAACTGAAAAAAGACCATCCCCGAATCGGCAAATTCATAAAATAGTTCTGAGTTCTGGGTTCTGAGTTTGGAGTAAAGCATTGCCCGGATATCAATTTGCCCTGGAAATAAGTTCGGAGGTCGAAAACCTTCCAAAATCAACGTTTTCTTCAAACTTAGAACCCAGAACTTAGAACTCAGAACTCAGAACTCAGAACTATTTTATGAGTTCAGCCATTCTTTAAGCTTCGACCAGCGACGACGCTCACGATTTCCTTCAACCGCCATAGCCACGGCTTTCTTCTGGCCGACCAGCACCACGAGCTTCGCCCCCCGTGTTATGCCTGTGTAAAGCAGGTGCCGCTCCAGCATCATATAGTGCTGGGACATGATAGGGATAACCACGGCGGGATATTCCGATCCCTGGCTTTTATGTACCGTTGTTGCATAACAGAGCATCACCTCGTCAAGTTCGCCAAACCCGTAGGTAACGGCACGCCGGTCAAAGTCGATCGTCACCTCATTGCCTTCGGTTTCAATATCGGCAATAAAACCGATATCGCCGTTGAAAACCTCCCTGTCGTAGTCATTTTCAGTCTGCATCACCTTGTCGCCGATCCTGTAAGTGTAGCCGAAGCGCTCGACCGCCTGCTCTAAGCTGCTTGCCGGATTCAGCACCTTCTGAAGCTCGATGTTCAGAGAGCGCGCGCCGACGCCCCCGCGCTGCATCGGGCACAAAACCTGGATATCCCGGACAGGATCGAAACCGAACCGGCGCGGGATTCTGTTCTTTACAAGCTCCACAATCTTGGACACGGCATTTTCCGGCTCCGGCGCTTCGATAAAATAGAAGTCGGTTGCCCCGCTCTCCGGCACGGTGATATCCGGCATTCGTCCATGGTTTACCCGGTGGGCATTGGTAATAATCCTGCTTCTTGCGGCCTGCCGGAAAATCTCCGTCAGACGCGTAACAGGCAAACTCTCTGAAGCAATAACATCGGACAGCACCTGCCCAGGGCCGACCGAAGGCAGCTGGTCCACATCTCCAACGATGATCATGGCAGCCTTATCCGGCACGGCGTTCAGAAGCTGCGACATCAATGGAACATCCACCATGGAAGTTTCATCAATCACCAGCAGATCGCATTCCAGCGGTAATTCCCTGCAACGAGCGAATCCGCCGCTGATGGGATTGAACTCAAGCAGGCGATGGATGGTCTTGGCTTCGGTCCCGGTGCTCTCAGACAGGCGTTTTGCAGCCCTCCCCGTCGGAGCTGCCAGTGCAACCCGGGCGCCCTTGGCCATAATTATTTTAAGGATCGAATTTACGATTGTAGTCTTGCCGACTCCGGGTCCTCCCGTAATCACCAGAACCTTGGACCGCAAAGCGGTGGCTACGGCATTCTTCTGGCTTTCGGCCAGCGTGAATCCCAACCGGCTCTCTACCCATGGGATAGCTTTCAGTGGGTCAATTGCGGGCCATGGTGTAATCCCGAAAGAAAGAACTCCCAGGCGTTCTGAAATATTCTTTTCTGCATGCCAGAGATAGGGCAGAAAAATGCATCGCTTTCCCCGGCTGCTGTCGGCGATTACGTTATTTTCCTCTAATTCCAGGGCAAGGGCATCTGCCAGCAGGTTGGCCGGAATCTCCAGGAGCTGTTCGGCCCGTTCCAGGAGCATGTCTTGCGGCAGGGCGCAATCGCCGTCCCCGACAGCTTCCATCAAGGTATAGGCAATACCGGCACGGGCACGCACCATGGCATTTTTGTCAATTCCAAGGCGTTGAGCAATCTGATCGGCGCCTTTGAAGCCGATACCGCGTATATCCCCCGCCAGCCTGTAGGGATTCTCCATGATCAACGGAATTGCATCGGTTCCATATGTTTTGTAAATACGGAACGCGCGCGCCGTTCCCACGCCATGAGATTGAAGAAAAATCATAATCTCACGAACAATCTTCTGATCCGCCCAACCGTCGGCAATCCTTTTCGCTATGATGGAGCCGATGCCGTCGATCTCCTGTATTCTTTCGGGAGTCTGTTCGATGACATCAAATACGGATTCCCCAAATGCACCGACCAGCTTTTTGGCATATACCGGTCCGATCCCCTTGATCATCCCGGAAGCCAGATAGCGTTCTATGCCTTCAGCCGTTGTCGGCGGCGTAACTTTGAGAAATTCCGCCTTGAATTGGAGTCCATGCTCCCTGTGATTGTCCCAGCGCCCGCTGGCATGCACGAATTCCCCTGGCTGAATGGCTGCTGCCGAACCGACAAGCGTTACCAAATCCCTGCGACCGCGCACTTTCACGCGCAGAACACAAAATCCGGATTCCGGGCTGTGAAACGTAACCCGCATCACGAGTCCGGAAACGGCTTCCTTGCCCTCTTCTTTTTTCTCCTTGTTCCTGTACTGAATCATTGCCTATACGGTATCCGATGCAGCCGATTATACAAGGTCAATATTCCGGAAAATTTTCTGCACGGTTGCGCTGTTCAAGACTCAATTACACGTTCATACGTCTATCGAGCGATAGGCCCGCTGAACCCTGATTTGCACTCTACTGTAATGCCTGGAAATTTGGGATGAACATTAGAAAGCCGGGATTCATTTAACGCTGCAATTCCTGAGTCGCACCCATTCATCAAAACACCTTCATCCCTGGCGTTTGTTTCCAACCTTCGACCTGGTTTTTGAACCTGCGAACGTTTTTTAGACCTTAGACCTTAGACCTTAGACCTATGTTACAATGATTGAAAATGTTGCGAGGTAACGGCATGAATGCCCCAACCATCCTGATCGTGGAAGACGACACTAACTTTCGACGCGTACTTGAATTTCAACTCAATGGAGCAGGGTACCGGACAACTGTCGCCGAAAACGGAACGAAGGGGCTGGAGCTTTTCTCGGAGCACCGACACAAAATCGTTCTGACGGATTTGAATATGCCGGGCATCAGTGGAACCGAAGTATTGAAAGAGGTCAAAGAAACCTCTCCCGAAACACCCGTAATCATAATCACGGCATTCGGCAGCATCGATTCTGCAGTAGAAGCAATGAAACTTGGCGATTTCCACTACCTGACCAAACCCGTAAACAATGACGAGCTTCTACATACAGTCAACAATGCGTTCAAATACAGCGAATTAATTCAGGAAAACCGCACACTTCGGGAAGCGATATCGTCCGCCTTCAAATTTGACGGCATTGTAGGGACTTCCGGAGCAATGAGAACGATCCTCGATCAGGCCGAACGCCTTTCCCAGGTGGATTCGACGGTTTTAATGACGGGCGATAGCGGCACCGGCAAGGAAGTGATCGCCAAGGCCATCCATTACAACAGCCCGCGCAGCACCAAACCCTTTGTCATTATCAATTGTGGCGCCATACCCGATACGCTCCTTGAGTCCGAACTTTTCGGCTATCAGAAAGGAGCCTTCAGCGGGGCCGTGCGCGACAAGACCGGCAAGTTCGAAGCAGCCGACGGGGGAACGGTGTTTCTGGATGAAATCGGGGAGCTGCCCCTGCCGCTTCAGGTCAAGGTATTGCGTGTTGTCCAGGAGAATGAAATCGACACGGTCGGCGAAAACAAAGCGAAGAAAGTGGATATCCGGATCATTGCTGCATCAAACCGCGATCTGAAACAGATGACAGTAGAGGGCAAGTTTCGACAGGACCTCTATTATCGTTTGAATGTCGCCCCGCTGCACCTGCCTCCGTTACGGGAAAGAAAAGAGGACATCCCTCTGCTGGCCCGCTTTTTCATCGAGCGTATCTGCAAAAAACACAACCGTTCCCTCATCAAACTGGGAGGGGATATCCTGCGTAAACTGGAAAGCTACGACTGGCCGGGGAATGTGCGCGAACTGGAAAACACCATGGAGCGGCTCGTAATCTTCTCCCAGACCGACACGGCCGATATTAAAGACCTGCCTGAAGAAATCCGATCTCCGGGATTGACTGTGGGCAATGCCCTGTTCCGGATCCCGTCCGAAGGAATATCCATGCCGGAACTGGAAAGAATGCTGGTGGTAACGGCGCTAAAACGCAACGATTGGAACCAGACGCGTGCCGCAGATTTCCTCGGCGTTTCCCGCAATGTACTCATATACCGCATGCAGAAATACGGCCTCGGACCGTATAAACATCTCGCCGATGAGAAAGAACCTGAAACCGAAGAAAGAGTCGATATTTCCATTACACCCCCGAATTCCCGGGAAAAATGAATGCCTCTTTTTACAAAATCGTTTAATATCGACCTGCTTTCCGTTTGTTTCAATGAGTTGAATAATGTAGCGTTACCCTGAATTCGGCGACGACTTCAATAGTGGTTCAAGGAGAAAGTCTGAATTCGTACGAATCCATTCAACGCAGATTTTCGTTTAAACAGATAAAACGTAACGGATCCAAAGGGAGGTTATAGAATATGCTTCCCTTACCATCCATTCGTTCATCACCTGGAGAATAGGGCCATGGAATTGAGTTTTTTCGATATTGCATCCTTTCTGCTCTTCTTCCTGATCGTTGTCGGTGTGAGCATGTATAAAAGCCGTAAGGAGGAGTCCGGCGAAGACTTTTTCCTTGCAGGACGAGGCCTCCTCTGGCCCATGATCGGGTTGTCCCTGATAGCCGCCAATATCTCGACGGAACAAATTGTCGGCCAGGCCGGACAGGGTGCAAGCAATGTCGGTCTGGCTGTTGCCAGTTATGAATGGATGGCCTCCATTACGCTTGTTTTTGTGGCTTTCTTTTTCCTGCCGCGGTTTCTAAAAAGCGGAATCTTCACAATGCCGGAGTACCTCGAGCACAGGTACAACGCCGCGGCACGGGGATTAATGGCCTTCTACACGCTTGTCATTTATGTCGGAGTAACCATTTCGGCCGTAGTCTACTCCGGCGCACTGACACTCAATACGATTTTTGACATGAACCTCTGGACGGCTGTCTGGCTCATTGGCGGAATCGCGGCTCTATATACAACGTGGGGCGGCCTGAAGGCGGTTGCATGGGCCGACCTGTTTCAGGGCGGGGCTCTACTGCTGGGAGGTCTTGTTGTGCTGATCATCGGCTTTATTGCGGTTGGCGGTGTGGGTAATTTCATGACTGAGAATGCGGATCGTTTACACATGATACTTCCCAGAAATCATCCGGTATTGCCCTGGACAGCCTTGATCGTCGGTCTCTGGATTCCCAATTTCTACTACTGGGGACTCAACCAATACATCACACAGCGCTCGTTGGCCGCTAAATCGATTCGTCAGGGTCAGATGGGAGTCATGTTCGCGGCGTTTCTGAAACTCCTGATTCCTTTCATAGTGATTTTCCCCGGCATCATGGCTTACCAGTTATACAGCGACCAATTGGCCGCAACGCCGGATGCGGCCTATCCCCTTTTAATTCGCAACCTGATTCCTATAGGAATACGTGGATTCATCTTTGCAGCCATTGCAGGCGCCGTCATCAGCTCGCTGGCTTCGATGCTCAATTCAGCCTCTACAATCTTCACAATGGACCTTTACAAACGTCACCTGAAAAAAGACGCTTCACCGAAATCTCTGGTCTCGATGGGACGTATCATGACATTGATCCTCGTAGTCCTGGGCTGTTTTATAGCTCCGCAGCTGGGAAACCCGCGTTTCCAGGGAATCTTCAATTACATCCAGGAATTCCAGGGCTTCGTTTCACCCGGCATCCTCGCGGCGTTCGTATTCGGAATGGTGTTTAAGAAAAGCCCTCCATCGGCAGGCGTGACGGCGTTGGTCGCCAGCCCGATAATATATGGAATTCTTTTCTTCACAGCTGAAAATATAGCGTTTTTGAACAGGATGGCTGTGACCTTCGCGATAATCCTCGCTCTTATGGCTTTGATCACGATACTGAAACCGCTTGATAAGCCGAAAGTCATGCCTGTTCGGGAAGGGTTCGAAGATATCAAGCTGGTAAAATCGGTGAAATACATCGGTATTGTTGTCATTGCGGTGACGCTGGCTCTCTATGCCATCTTCTGGTAGACAAATACTCATGAATATACCGGATAAAACGCTGGTGGCGCTCTATGGAGCGGATAACCTGGAAAGACAGCAACAAAGATACCTGGACCTGATACGCGAATATTCCGAGCGTTTTGAAGCGTCACGATCTCTGCAGTTCGTCTCGGCTCCGGGTCGAACGGAACTGGGCGGGAATCACACGGACCACAACCACGGCAAAGTACTCTGCGCGTCTGTCAGCATGGATTCTGTCGCCACAGTAGAACCCAGATCCGACAACCGTGTAAAACTGAAATCCTCGGCATTTTCTCATCTTTTCGACATAGATCTTTCCGAACTCGCTCCAAGAGAACAGGAGAAAGGATCCACGAAGGCGCTGATCCGCGGAGTTGCGGCGGGATTGAAAATAAAAGGTTATAAAACAGGCGGATTCAACGCGGTTGTCCACAGCGACGTACTCATCGGTTCAGGATTGTCGTCCTCTGCGAGCATCGAAGTTCTTCTCGGCGGGATTTTCAACACTCTCTACAACGGAAGCAGTATCGATCCGGTCACCATCGCGAAGATCGGACAGTACGCTGAGAACGTCTATTTCGATAAACCGTGCGGGCTGATGGACCAACTGGCGTGCGCTGTAGGAGGTGTTTTATCGATCGATTTTAAAGATAACGAAAACCCTGTCGTTGAGCAAATCCCCGTTGATTTCAGTCAAACCGGCTATATTCTCGCGGTTGTCCATACCGGGGGGAGCCATGCGGACTTGACTACGG
>JARRLM010000062.1:0-6958 GCA_037386985.1 Acidobacteriota bacterium
TCCGGCAGAGACGTTTCAATCTGAACCTGCCGTTCTGCGGCCTGAACCTCAAACTCGGCAACAGAGTTTTCAACCAGTGGGACCATATCCTGAAGCTTCAATTCGTATTCCATCGTTCCGGCTTCGAACTTGGAAAGATCGAGCAGGTTGCGGATAATGGCTGTAAGACGATCCCCGCTCTGGAGGTTCAACTCGAGCAGTCGTTTCTGTTTGTCTGTCAGCGGTCCCGGGATCTGATCGATCAGGAGTTGAATGGTTTCACGCATCGATGCCAGCGGCGCCTTCAATTCATGGGAAACATGGGAAATAAAATCCTTTTTCAATTCATCCAGTTCGCTCAAGCGGCGGATCATTATATTGAAGTCTTTAGCCAGCTGTGCAAATTCGTCCTTGCGCGAAGTATCCAGGCGGTAGAAATATTTCCCTTCCGTAATCGCCCGTGTCCCTTCCGTAAGGTGGGCAAGCGGCTTGGAAATGGAGCGCACAATCAACAGGGAAACGAGGATCGTCACCGACAATACGATCATCGTAATCGATATCAGCACGATCTGCGCCGTCTGGCTTGTACGCGCCGAACTATCCAGCCTATCGGTCATGGAACGCACGATGGTGGTATAGACGGTTTGGGTTTGATCTCCCAGTAATTCAAGATTACGCCGGAGGGAGGAAGGCATTTCTTCCATTCCTTCACTCGGAAGGCCTTGCCTGATCAGCTCCAGGCTGCGGGAAAAACGATCCCAGTACTGCTTTAGACGCTCGACCTCGATAAGTTCCTGGCCGGATTTGACTTCCGACTGCAGTTCCGAAAACCGAGTCTCGAAAACCGCTATGGATTCATCAAGCTTCCCTATGAAATCGGGATCGCCGGTTTGAAGTGATTTTTCAGTAAATTCATTAACATATTCCCAGCTCAGTTTTACATCCAGACTGTGGACGGCGTATAGAAAATTGATGCCTTTCAGATCCTGGTTTATTGTCTGCAATTTGATGACCGTCACGATCTGGTAAACGGTCAGGCCCACCAGTACAGCAATAAACAGGCCGTAACCTGATACAATCCTCGTCGTTATCTTCATCAATGCACCGTCGAAACGAGCTTCAGCTTATGCCGTAGGATTTCAGTTTATTTCGAATCGTTTTCACATCCAGGTCCAGCCGGCGGGCCGTTTCAGCCTTATTGTTCCCGGTAGCCTTTAACGTGCGCAGGATCAGTTCTTTTTCCGCCTCGGCTGCCGTAACGCTCCCGGAGATTTTCAAAGCGTCGCCTACCTCTGAAGCCGTCGGAATCAGTACATATTCAGGCAGACTCGAAGGCTCAATCCGGGAGCCTTTGGTCAGAATCACCGCCCGTTCCAGAACGTTTTTCAATTCCCGGACATTGCCGGGCCAGGGATAGGCCTTCAACAATTCCATGGTTTCGCTGCTGCAGGATTCAATCTTCCGGCCGTGTTTCTCATTGAACTGCCCCAAAAACGCCTGTGTCAGCAGTTCGATGTCACTGGTACGTTCGCGCAGCGGCGGCATTGCTACGGTAAAAACATTCAGCCGGTAAAAAAGGTCCTCCCGAAGTTTCCCCTTTTCCACAGCCTCCCGCGGCGCCCGGTTCGTTGCAGCCAGGACACGCACATCCACCTGGAACTCCTGGCTTCCCCCGACGCGACGAACCCTGCGGTCTTCCAGAACACGCAAAAGTTTGGGCTGCAGGGCCAAAGGCATCTCTGCGATTTCATCCAGCAGAAGCGTCCCGTGATTTGCCAGCTCAAAACATCCCGCACGAACGCCGGTAGCCCCGGTGAAGGCGCCCCGTTCGTGCCCGAAAATTTCGCTTTCCATCAGGTTCTCGGGAATTGCCGCGGCATTGACGGCAATGAAAGCGCCTTTGACGCGCAGGCTGAGTTCGTGGATGGTGCGGGCAACCAGTTCTTTCCCTGTTCCGCTCTCTCCCGTTATGATGACGGACGCGTCGCTGCCGCTGATGCTGGAGATGAGTTCGTAGACCTCGCGCATCGGTTTGCTGGTGCCGACAAAACTCCCGAATCCTGCGCCGTTTTCGAGTTCGGATGCGAGCCTGCGTGATTCCCTGTGCAGATCTATTTCCTGTTCCGTATCTTCAAGCAATGATTTGAGCTTTACATAATCAATCGGCTTTTCGATGTAGTTTTTTGCCCCCTGAATCATCGCCTCCACGGCCTGTGGAATGCTCGCCTCGGCTGTAACGAGGATAACCGGCCGGCTGGGATTCCCGGTTTTGAGAACGCGCAACAGGTCCATACCGGACAAATGCGGCATAATCACGTCGGAAATCACTATGTCCGGATCCGAAGTCTCAGCCTGCTTTTTCCCTTCTTCTCCATCGACCGCCAGGATCACCTGGTAGCCCCATTGCCGGAGCCGCATTTCAATGACTTCCCGCATTGCAGCGTCATCATCGACAACCAGAATCTTAATATTGCGATCACTCACGTTTATTCCGCTCTCCAATCGTTATGAAACATACAGTCGAAGTATAGCCTTAGATGACTGTTTGATAAGAATTTTTCCCACCAGCTATATTTCGGTGCATGGATTTGTTTGCTTTATGTATCGACTTAGGTTTTCCGGGGATACATAAGATCATTCCAGGTCCCGAAAGGTACAACCGAGATCTTTTTCCAGAAAACCTTCCGCCCCTTGAGGGTTTTTTATCTGAACAATGATTTCTCAACAGGAACAGCTTTCCGGATATAATAGAGCGCACCATGCATACCATGCAGCGTACGGAAGAAGCGATCAGCCTCATACGAAAATCCAAAAGGATCACGGCCCTTTCCGGTGCCGGCATCAGTACGGAAGCGGGCGTCCCGGATTTCCGCGGACCGAACGGCATGTGGCAGGATTCGAACCTTATGCAGCAGTTGTCCGCAACAGGATTCCGCGGGGATCCTGAAGGTTTCTACCGTTCCAGCATGAACCTGTTTTCAACCATCGCCGCCGCCGAACCGACCCCGGCGCACAAACTTCTGGTTCACCTGGAGAAAATCGGCAAACTGCAGGCTGTTGTCACGCAGAACATCGACGGGCTCCACCATGCAGCAGGTTCTTCGACCGTTTTCGAAGTTCATGGCACCTATCGAACCGGACACTGCACGAACTGCGGCGATTCCCATGACATGATTCCATTCTACAGGGAAATCGAATCCGGCCGTCTGAAGGTGCCGCTCTGCCGTAAATGCAATGTTCCTTTAAAACCGGATATCGTACTCTTTGAAGAAATGCTGCCGCGGGATGCGTGGAACGGCTCTGTTGAGGCAATGGAGGAGTGTGATCTTCTCCTGATCCTGGGATCTTCGCTGGTGATCTATCCCGCGGCGGAACTGCCTTCGATCGCCCTCAGCAACGGAGCCCGACTCGTAATCGTAAACCTGCAGGAAACCGCTTATGACGGGGCCGCGGTAGTCGTCCGCGACAAGCTTGGAAATTTCGCGAAGTCCGCTCTCGCCGCTTTTACATAAAAACGTGTGAACGTACGAACGTGTAAACGTGCGAACGCTATATGATCGGCTTGTCAGGATCCTGTCAGGCATAACTGGAGGCTTGATAACGTGGGCCGCCCGATGCGGTACGAACAGCACTATCGGGGTCGGTATCGGGATCGCAGTCGCAGTCGGTTTCGATATCGACCCCGATAGCGATACCGATTCCGATACCGATTCCGAATGTGCATGTCCTTTAAACGAGGATAAAAACCTGACTTGGTAGGTCAAATACACTCGAGATCATTCCCTGCAGACTCCCGGAACTATCAAACCGCGGAAACCGGCGGCGGACCACCGGCCGATATTGTCAATATTTGCCGTACTCTTTTACAGCATCCATCATGGCGCGCAGGTTGTCCGGGTTCCCCTGATCGCAGTGGGCTCCACCGGCCAGAATAAATCCGCCGCCGGGTGCGCAAACTTCAATGAGTTTTCGGCAATACTCTTTCGTCTCTTTATAGCTTCCGGTGACCATCAATGATGTCGGCACATTGCCCGCGATGCAGCACCGGTCTCCCAGGACCTTTTTGGCTGCAGCCATCTCGGTTCTGTCGAATATCCATGAAACCGCCCCCTTGGGGAACTCATTCACGGTTTCCAGCCGGGTGGTATAGGATCCTTCGGCGAAAAGGTCGGGCCGGATGCCTTCCTTAATCAGCCCTTCGGCGACCTTCTTCAGGGACGGCCAGTAGAACAATTCAAACTGCGCCGGCGACATAAATCCGTCGGCGCCTTTATGCAGCGGGAACAGGGCCGATGTCGCCTTCATGGCGTTCGCCTGCGCAACAGTCTGCCGGATTGTAAAATCGGTAACAACATCGATCGCTTCCAGGAGCTGATCGGGACGTTTAAACATATCCCGAACAATGCCCTTTGTTCCCCTCAGGGTGTCTCCGATGGTATCAAAGGGCGCTTTGGCAAAAACCATTCTTCCTGCCGGGTATCCTTCCGCCATCGCCCACCGGTTGAATTCGCCGATGACCTGAGTCCATCGGGCCAGTTCTTCGCCGACATCGATCAACGTTTGCGCTGCGGCTCGAAGATCCGGCCGAATAAAGGGCATAAACCAACCTGCAGGACCCTCAATAATGCTCGTAAGGGGCGATAACGTCTTAAAGGACTCGAATGCTCCGAACACGCGGGGAATATAGACGCGCAACCAGAAGTCGGAAGGATCGCTGATCAGCAGGTCGTATTCATCCTCCTTCATGTACTCGCCTTCGACGAACTGGATGCCTGTAGCGCTTTCCGGCAGGTTGTGCCCGGGCCAGGAGTACAGCCTGTAATCCAGCAGGTCGTAGACCTTTCCGGGCAGAACCATCCCGGGGCTGATCATGCTGTCGGTTTCAAATTTGTCGTAAAATTGCCGCCACGCCTTCTTCATTTTGTCGTAGTCGTACATGACAGTGTGCGTGTCGGTTCCCGCAAGGTATGCGGGCCAGTTGGCGACCGGCAGAGAAACGGGAACCCGGTCGGGCGTTTCCACATTGTAGGCGTCGATAAGCCGCTGAACCCTCTGTGTATAGTTCTTCGAGGCTTCCGGGCGGGAAAAATCGATTTCAGGCGTCAGCCACAACTTGTACCTCTGTGCGCGTTTCTCAGTCGGCGATAAATTCGCCCAGTTCGGTCCCATGTCCATATCTTCCCCCTCGCAAAACCTTTTAGGCTAATATAAATAACTGTCCTATTTAAGGCTGTCTTTGGACTGCGCAAGCTCTTGTCCGGCGCACTCCAAAACTATCGATACCGCCCGTATTCTTTCGTGAAATCAATCATGGTCTTAAGGTTTTCCGGTTTCACTTCATCGAGCGCGGAAGCCGGCGCCATAATATAGCCTCCGTCTTTCCCGGCAACATCAACGAGTTCTTTCACGTGCTTCTTTACATCCTCGGGAGTTCCAACCTGTAGAACAGAAACCGGCATATTGCCCGCAATACAAATCTTGCCCCCCAGGATCTTCTTCGCCTTTCTCATATCGATCTGGTCGAACCGGGCGATCACCTTTCCATGCGGCATCTCTGTGAGGTATTCCAACCGGGAATTGTAATCCCCCTCGAAGAATATGTCGGGTGTATAGCCGGCTTGCACCAATGCATTGATCACCTTCAAAAGGTAGGGCCAGTAGTAAACCTCGAACTGTTTCAGAGACATGAACCCGTGCGCTCCTCTGTGCAGCGCCATGAAAGCCGGTGTGAAGGCTTCAGGTTTCGGCCCCGCCGCTATCCGTTCCAGATGGATGCGGCACATCAATTCACAAGACTGTTTCAGCTTCTCCGGCTGCCGGTACATGTCGAGCATGGCGCCGCGCATGCCCCGCAGAAAATCGGAGATCGCGTCGAAAGGAGCCCCGATCATAAAGGGCGGTCGCCGTACGAAAAATCCCAGCTCGACCAGTTCCTGCATCAGGGACACGGTCTGGTTCTGCCACTCGACCGCCTCCCTGGATACCCGGACCATCTTCTCCAGCATGTCCGCAAACTCCGGTTCGGCAATGCTGTTGAAGGGAAGAAACGTCATCAGTGTGTTCAGGGGAGGCAGCTTCGCCGCGGGCTCCAGGATCCCGTACACCCGGGGCAGGTAGCGGCGGATCAGGAAATCGGAGGTGTCGTTCAGAAAGAGATCGTATTCATCCTCCTTCATGTACTCGCCTTCTATGAACTGGTGTGTGCTTGTTTGCGAAACTCCATGGCCGGGCCAGGCCAGCTGCTTTGCCCCTAACGCTTCAAGAATATTGCCCGACTGGTTCGGAACAACCAGCAGCCTGTCAGGCTGGTAGTATTTTGCGGCATCAATATAAGCCTTCTTCCAGGCCGGGAAATCGTAATACGCATCCCATGCGGCCGTTCCTGCCAGTTTCGCCGGATGGTAATTCAGGCCTATGAACACCGGGACCCGGTCGGGCTCTTTGAGTTGCACTGCATCAAGGAGCCTCTGTTCTCTTTCGCGAAATATTTTTTCAGCCTCCTGGTCCATTTCCGCCTCCCGTTAGAACACCCGATCCGGCTCTGAAGCCCGAAAGGCCCTCAGAACATAATATTTGCGGGACTCCGGAGAAGCGTCCAATAGCACGAGCAACAACCCTGCCTTGCGGCAAAACATCATGAACAGCAGGTACGATAGCAATGTGAGCCTTAAAGAAGTCCTGAGGTGAAGAGAACACGCATCGAATTCGAAGTGCGACTTTTCACACGGACACTTTCCGGAGCGCGCCGATTATACCAGATCTTTGTGATTTATAGCTTTAGACTTCAATCTTCGTGGTGACTTTAACAATGAGAAAGGCTAAACTGCTAGCCTACTGTGCCGGGGTGGCGGAATTGGCAGACGCACAGGACTTAAAATCCTGGGATCGGCAACGATCGTGTGGGTTCGATTCCCACCCTCGGTACCAGAAAATAAAGGATTTACAGCCACGCAGCAGATCCTATCATATCCCAACCAAT
>JARRLM010000063.1:0-10840 GCA_037386985.1 Acidobacteriota bacterium
ATCCTTTAACAGTTTTCCCAGAGTTCCTTCACCCTGTTCGATCTGCTCGACGAGATTCGCAAAGCTTTCGAGAGCCCGCTTGCTTCTCTCGTATAGTTCTTCGTCTGTCGAAAGCTTGCCCAGAGTTCCTTCGCCTTTTTCCATACGGCCCACGATTTTATCGGCGTTATTGAGAGTCGAGTTCGCTGAATTGTATAGCTCAGGATCGTGGATCAGTTTAGAAAATGTGCCGGACCCGTTCTGAATGTCCTCAGCGATAGCGGTGAATTTTTCTAATGAATCAATTAACCGGTTATAAACGCCGGGATCGCTGACTATCCTGCCGAAAGTGCCTTCACCGGAATGCAGGTCTTTGATCAGGATGTTTGTCTCGTTGAATGTTTTGGATGCTGCCTGAATCGTATCATGCAACGCGTTAATGGTATCTGAAATGTCCGTCCCGATATTGTCGGGAATAATTTTTGCTGCGATATCCTGGACGCGTTCTGAAAGCACGCCGAAATTCGCGATTACGTCATTGGCGCCGGTCATGATTTCGCGAAAACCCGGTTGTGTGATGCTTTCGATAAAGTAATATTCTCCTTTGAGTGGAGGAAGCTCACCCGATGTTCCGGGAGAAATATCGATGAAGGAATCACCGATCAATCCCCGGGAATCGATACTGACCTCGGAACTAGGATCGATTTTATCGAGATACTGCATGCGGATGTCCAGCAGGACTTCAACAATTCTTATGTCGAGTTTCAGATCACGGATATCATCTTGAAGGTCAGCGATTAATTTCAGATCGGAAGGGGTTTTCGAATCTACAGCCTTAATTTGATCTTTAATGTTTTCGATCTTGCGGAAAATTGCGGCATTTTCGGTATAAATGTCGGGAGAGACAATGGAAACTCTACGGACTTTCCCGATTTCCATTCCGGCAAGCCATACGGGAGAGCCTGGTTTCAGGCCTCCTACGTCCGGCAGATAGGTGATGATTTTGGCCGACTTTGAAAACCAGTTAATTCCCCAACTCTGTTGTAGAATCAGAGCGGAAAGCACAATAAAGGCGATTGTAACGAAGATTCCAATCTTCAACTGAGCCAGTTTGACCTGTTTTGTTTGCGGCATATCGCTTCCTTTCACTGCACGGAAATGCGACCGGTTTTGGTACATATTCCCGAAGAGACTTCGAAAAGGAAAACCTTCTTCGAGTGTGGATTGTTATGAAACGAAGGATTTTATATAGGGCAGCTCGGAGTCTAACAATTCCCGATAGCTGCCGTTGAAACAAATCTCTCCTTTCAACAGCATGATGAATCCAATGTTCTGTAGACAGGCGGAACCACTGTCTGATTTGAATCCGACTTGACCATCTGCGGCCGCGAAAGCATATTCGTTCGAGATGATTGAAGCGGCATGCAGGTCGTGTGTGACAAAAATGCTCGTTACCCGTTCCAGATCCCGCAGTTTTATCATCAGTTCCACTATAGTCCGCTTGGTTATGGGATCCAGACCGGCGGTTGGTTCATCGTAAAGAATTACCCTGGGAGAACCAACAAGTGCCCGCGCGATGCCAACGCGGCGTTTCATACCTCCGGAAAGTTCGGCGGGCATTTTATCAATAGCATCCCTGAGGCCTACAAATCCCAGATGTTTCTGGACCTCATTCTCGATTTCATTCTCGAGCATATGGCCCTCTTCATAAAGCCGGTAACCGACATTGTCTCTTACCGGAAGAGAGTCGAAAAGCGCACCTTCCTGGAACACCATTCCGATATTGCTGCGCACCGACACGAGATCTCTCTCCGCCATGTCGGTAATATCCTGCCCTTCAATAATAATGTGTCCGGAATCCGGTTTTATGAGTCCAAGCAGCAATTTTAAAATTGTTGATTTCCCGGAGCCGCTTTCGCCTAATATGATTACGGTTTCACCCCGGTCAATTCTAAAGCTGATATTACTGAGAACGGTTTCATCCTCAAATGATTTGTATACATTCTGAAATTCGATCATGAATTCATTAAAGGAGCCAGATATATTAATAGGTTGTTTAAAAAGAAATCAGCGGCAATGACCATAATGGAACTGCTGACAACTGCAAGTGTCGTCGATCTTCCGACGCCTTCCGTTCCTCCATGAGTCCTTAGCCCGATATAACAGGCGGTAATGGAGATAATGAAGCCGAACACCACCGGTTTCACCAGGGTTCCGACCAGATCCGAAAACTGAATGGCGTTCATTGCGTCGGTCCAGAACTGGTTGGAACTGATGAGAAGTTTGTAGGCGGCAATAATCCATCCTCCGCACATGCCCACCGCATCGCAGATGATCGTAAGCAGAGGTAGGGTAAAAACCAGCGCAACCATCCGCGGAGTAACCAGGCGTCGAAGAGGATCTGTGCCAAGAGATCTCATCGCGCTGATCTGCTCGGAAACGACCATCGATCCCAGTTCGGAAGCAACACCCGAACCGATGCGTCCGGCAAGCATAAGGGCCGACATCACCGGTCCCAGTTCGCGGATAAGTGTCAGGGAGACAAGCTGTCCAGTCATAGTGACGGCGCCGTAGGTACGGAGTGCGCCTTCCGATTGAATTGCCAGGACTGCTCCGGTGAAAAATCCTGTTAAGATAACGATTGTAAGCGATCCGATACCCATTCGATCCATCTGCAGGATGCATTCTCTCAAGTAGAACGGCCTTGTAAAGAGATTCGCAATCGCACGGAGAGACAGGAGGGTAAAGGACTGAATTTCCCAAAGCGCCTTGAGTATAAAGCGGTAAGGGGCCCCTATCAAACTAGTTAGGATACTGTTCATATCAATTGAATTACCACGGGGAAGTTTATTGGTGGAAACTTCGGTAAGTCAAGGGCAAATAGAGATTTTAAAACTCATCCAAAAGACGCTTATAATTGGCATAATTGCCTTCGATCTCCCGGATCGAGTCCCCACCGAATTTTTCCAGGAAAGCGTCCGCCACAACAAAGGCAAGCATCGATTCTGCCACGATTCCGGCCGCTGGAACCACACAAGTGTCGCTTCTCTCAAAAGCGGCTTCGACCGATTCCTTGGAATCAATATCAACAGACTGCAGCGGCTTGCGCAAGGTTGGAATCGGTTTCATATGAACTCGAACACGAATCGCCTCACCATTGCTGATACCTCCTTCCACACCGCCAGCCATGTTTGTTTTACGGTAGAAGTGCTTCCTGCTGTCATTGTAAAAGATTTCGTCATGCACCGAAGACCCCGGATGCCGTGTTCCACTGACAGCAGTGCCTATCTCTACACCCTTCGCTGCGGGAATACTCATCATAGCCTGTGCAATCCTGCCATCCAACTTGCGATCCCATTGAATATGAGATCCGAGACCCGGCGGTATTGAAACGGCAACCACTTCAAGGACTCCTCCGAGTGTATCTCCATTCTCTTTGGCAGAGTCAATCGCCGCCATCATTCGTTGAGCAGCATCAGAATCGATACACCGCACGGGGGATTCAGGATCCAGTTTTAGAATATTTGTGCATTCTGTATCCTCGAACTCTCTGGCGACACGTTCCGTTCCTACAGCCAGCACATGGCTGCCTGTCTGGATGCCAAAATGCATCAGCAATATACGGCAGAAAGATCCCGCTGCTACACGAGAGGCGGTTTCACGGGCACTGGCGCGCTCCAGTATATTCCGGATATCACGCGTTTGATATTTTAGAATTCCCGGCAGATCCGCGTGTCCGGGGCGGGGCCGGACGACGGCATTGGTGCCCGTTCCTTCAGAGACCGGTGCCTCATTCATGGGTAGCCGCCATTTCACCCAGTCTGTGTTTTGGATCAGGAAGCAGACAGGGCTTCCTAGAGTTTTTCCATGCCGGATGCCCGATAAAATCTCGATCTGATCCCGCTCGATATTCATGCGTTCGCCGCGTCCGTACCCGAGTTGCCTTCTGTAGAGATGAAGATTGATAAGATCCTTATCCACAGCCAGGTCACCAGGTAACCCTTCTAAAATTCCTGCGAGTGATTTCCCATGGGATTCACCCGCTGTCATGAAGCGGAGCATTGCATTCCCTTTCCTTTCGAAAACAACCTGGTTTTATGCAGCTTTTTAGGTTGGATCCGCGAATATGCTTGAAATCGGGATCACCGAATTAATGATCTATATATTCTTTCGCTTTGCAAATAACAAGTTATTCCTTAAAATTAAATAGCTATGATAGTCCCGATATTGAAATACGGCGCACCCGAACTTAGGAAACCCAGCGATCCCATTCAATCCTTCAATGGTGAACTTGAAGAAATCGTAAAAAATATGCTGGAAACCATGTATGGTGCTTCAGGGGTCGGATTGGCCGCACCGCAGATTGGACTCAATATCCGGCTGACGACCATCGATCCGTCAGCAGGAGAAGACAGGGAAAAAGTTATCGTAATCTGCAATCCGGAAATAATTTTAGCGGATGGGAAACAGTCGGGCGATGAAGGATGCTTAAGCATCCCTGAATTCAGTGAGACCGTTACTAGACCCATGCAGATGGTTGTGAAGGGGCGGAATCTCAAAGGCGAGGAAATCAGGATAGAAGCTGAAGGGTTGCTTGCTCGGGCTTTCAGCCATGAAATCGATCATCTTAACGGTGTACTTTTTATCGATCGCCTCAGCTCCTTGAAGCGTGGACTGATCCGGAATAAAATCAAGAAACTGGCAAAAGCCGGGGAATGGTAGGTTCATGCGAGTTGTTTTCCTTGGCACCCCGGAAATAGCCGTCCCACCCCTGAAAAGCCTGCTCGATCATTCTTATGATGTAAGCGGTGTATTTACACAACCGGATCGTCCTTCCGGACGCGGTCAAAAACTAAGATCGAGTTCGGTAAAAAAATTCGCCCAAGAGAAGGGGATTCCTGTTTTTCAGCCGGAGAAGATTCGGAGTGAAGAGAACAAAGAGATTATTGACAAGCTCGATCCAGATTTTCTCATTGTCGCCGCCTACGGACAGATCCTTCCATCATGGTTATTACAATCTCCTCGAGTGGCCCCCCTGAATATTCATTTCTCCCTGCTACCGCAATATCGTGGGGCCGCACCTGCCGCTTATGCAATTCTCAACGGAGATGTCGAAACCGGCGTTACGATTATGATCATGCAGGAGTTGATGGATTCCGGACCTATTCTGATGCAGAAAAAGACCGCGATTCCTGTGACGGCAACTACGGGTGAATTGGAGGCAAGGCTTTCTGAAATCGGCTCAAGATTGCTGATCGAGGCTATGGACAGATATCTTAAGGATGAAATCCGGCCTGTACCGCAGGATGAAACACTCGCAACCCGGGCCCCACGTATTTCAAAGGTTGATGCTCGGATCCTATGGAGAGAAAACGCTCTCGGAATTCACAACCGTATACGAGCCATGAATCCATGGCCGGGTGCTTATACGAATTTTCGCGAAGAACAAGTGCATATATGGTGCAGCATACCGGAAAATGGGGAGCCAGATTCTGCTGGAACCCCGGGAACATTCCTGGGACTCACACAAAACGGTTTGCGTGTGCAATGTGGGGAAGGGAGCGTCCTGGAGATACGGGAGCTTCAGAAACCATCCAAAAAGCGTATAAATGGTCGGGAATTTGCGAGCGGAGAGCGTTTACGGCGCAATGAATCTCTTTTCCACGATTGATCCGCATTTTTCACAAATTTTCTGTCAGGGAATAAAAAGAGCGAACCTTCGGTAAGCGTTCTATTTATATATCTAAGGAAATATAGAATTGTGATTTCACCGGCAAGACGGATCTGCTTCAGACTACTCTCCCAAATCGAATCCCGTGGAGTTTACAGTGACGATGCATTGAACTCAAAAATAATGGAAACAACGCATGATCGGAATCGTCATCTGATAACCGAAATCGTATATGGCACGCTCCGTTGGCAATCCCGGCTGGACTATATTCTGGCAGGTGTGAGTTCCAGGCCATGGTCGGATGTGGAAACGGAAGTGAAGATTCTGCTTCGAATGAGCCTTTACCAGATGTGGCATATGGATCGAATACCTTATCATGCCCTGGTCAACGATGCCGTGGAATTGGCGAAGAAACATTTGAAACGTGGCATCGATCGTTTTCTGAACGGGATTTTGAGACATCTTACGCGTAATCGTCCTTGGGAAGATGGAAGGAATTTCAAGGATGCGCCTGAATGGGTCCGGGCATCCCTTCCACCGTGGCTTTGGAAACGCTGGGCAGAGCGGTATGGAGAGCATAGGACCATGAAGTATGCCGAAGCTCTCAACACACCGCCGCGGGCAG
The DNA here is from genome assembly GCA_037386985.1 of Acidobacteriota bacterium. Lineage (GTDB taxonomy): Bacteria > Acidobacteriota > UBA6911 > UBA6911 > UBA6911 > UBA6911. Next base: position 6,276 of record JARRLM010000063.1, read on the forward strand.
CCCTGCGGCTTGGTTCTGATCCCGATATTGGGAAATTAACTTTCAGAGTCTGTCCTTCGGATTTAGTGCCTGGGGCATATCTTCGAATCACAGGAGCCAGGGAAACAATTCGGGAGGATCCTGAACCTCTCCCGTTCCAGGATGAAGCGTCCCAGTTAATTCCGCATTTGCTAGGCCCCATTCGGGGATGGAAGCTTTGGGATGCATGCGCAGCACCGGGAGGTAAAACCGCTGTTTTATGCGATAAAAGCGGGAAATCCGGGATGGTGGTAGCAAGCGACAGGAGTCGTGAGAAGATCCGTCGTCTTGCGCAGACTCTGAAAAAATCCTGCCCGCTTGTTTTGGTGGCAGACGCCAGTATCCCATCTCCTTTCCAGACACAGTTTGATGCTGTGGTTGCCGATGTACCCTGTTCAGGCCTCGGCACACTGAGAAGGAATCCTGAAATCAAATGGCGTTTTTGCCAATCCGATCTTTCATCACTGCAAAAAAATCAATTGAATATCCTTCGCTCCGTATCGGAGAATGTACGGCCGGGCGGGAAATTGCTCTATTCCACCTGCTCCACTGAACCTGAAGAGAATGAACAGGTTGTTGAGAGCTTTATTAAGGAGCATCCGGGTTATCGAATTGAACGGCCGGCTTATCCAAACGGAATTCACGCCTGGACAGGCAGCGTGATGGTGCGCGACGGCTGAAGTGCATGATGCTGGGGTACACATGAAATAGTTTGCCCGTAGAATAAGAACTCAAGCGGATACAAAATCTGTTCCATAAGAAACAATTACACAAGTTGTTGTTGTACCTAACTTTAGAAGGCAAGCAGCTTGAATAGGTATTTCTGCTGTGATACGCTTCAGCGGAAAAAATTTGTGAAGGTGGACCTGAAAATTGGGAACAAAAATAGACATCGCACCGTCAATATTATCCTCTGATTTTTCTCAACTGGCCGTTGAGATTAAAAAGGTTGAAAACGCCGGGGCCGACATCCTTCATCTCGATATCATGGACGGCCACTTTGTGCCGAATATTACAATAGGGCCCCCCGTGGTTGCATCCATCCGGAAGTGTACGCGTATGATGCTGGACATACATTTGATGATCGAGCATCCGGGAAAATTTATTGAGGACTTCATACATGCAGGTGCTGATTGGATATCAGTTCATGTCGAAGCGGATAGGCACCTGAACAGAACCCTGAACTTTTTGAAAGAAAAGAAAGTACATGCGGGCGTAGCCCTGAATCCGGCCACACCGGTCGCTTCATTGAATGAAGTATTGCACATGCTTGACTACGTATTGATCATGACTGTAAATCCGGGTTTCGGCGGACAGAAATTCATTCGGTCTACCTTGAAGAAAATTAGAAAGCTAAATGATTTGAAAGAGTCCGGCGACTATAGCGGAAGGATAGAAGTGGATGGAGGTATCGATTCCGATAACCTGCCGGAAATTCTAGATGCCGGAGCTGATATGATTGTAGCCGGATCTGCAATTTTCGGTCGGGAAAGTGTCACCGAAGCGCTTCTCGAGATGAAAAAGATTGCCGAACGGAGTGTCGAAATCCCTGAAAGTGCATAAAACAAGCCCTCCCATGCAGTATTTCGATGCTATAGCCTGAAACTGAGGAATTCTGGTGATGCCATATAAGGTTCGTTTAATTTTTTTGTGTAGCTTCCTGCTGCTTTACTGGGGATGCGCTCAAAAAAGCGCCAAACTTCAAAGAAGCGTTGTGCCTCCGGACCAATCGCTCTTTGAAACAGGCGTAGATTTTTTGGAAAATGGGCATTATATTCGATCCCGGTTGACGCTGCAAAACATGATCCAGACATATCCGGACAGTGAAATGATGGCCGATGCCTACTTTGCTGTTGGAGATTCCTATTACGAAGAAGGTGGAACCCAGAATCTTCTGCAGGCTATCGAGCAATACAAGGATTATATTATTTTTTTCCCGGATAGAGAGAAAACCCCGGACGCCCAGTTTAAGATTATGTCGGGGTATATGAAAATGATGGGAGCGCCCGACCGTGACCAGCAGTACACATTCCTGGCCGAACAAGCAGGAATGAAGTTTTTGGAGGAATATCCCGACAGCGACCTGGCCCCCATAGTGAGTAGCAAACTTGTGGTTATTCGGGATAAGCTCGCTCTAAAGGAATTGGGAATCGCCAAATTTTATGGCAATATTGATAACTATGCGGCCGTAATAGGACGCCTCCAAGCCATCTTTGATAACTACCCGGACTCCAATAAGGTTCCGGAAGCCCTCTTTTTAATGGCGGAAACGATGGAGAAAACCAATAGTCCGGATGAAGCAGAAAGTTATTTCGGTAAAATTGTATCCGAATACCCCTTCAGCGAATATGCTAAACCTGCGGAACAGCGACTCGTCGATATGGGCAAACCGGTTCCTGAGGTGAATGTGAAGCTTGCCGCGGAACATAAGAGTAAAATGAGTACGCCTGAAGGTTTCTCCCCATTGACTCCGCTCTCGGAATTTATAAAGGCGCTGGGATTTATTGGCCCTCCAGATGCTTATGAGGAAGCGCAGGAACAAATCAAGGCTAAGAAAGCCGCTGAAGAAGCTGAAGAAAAAGCTCGGGAGGAAAAAGAAAAAACCGGCGGGTACGATATTGAAGATGTCATTAAAAAGCCGGTTTCGGATGAAACTGAACCTGCGGACGAGTAGTATCTAAAGAATATGCCCCTTTGAGTCGAATACTATAAATGGGATTGAATAGAGTGAGTTCAAATGGCTCTCAAAATTTTTGTAGTCGATGACAGCGTTACGATACAGAAGGTAATAGAACTGACCTTCGAGGATACCGATACATCCATCGAATCTGTTACAAACGGGGATTCTGTCCTGGATGCCATTCTGACATCACGCCCTGATGTGGTTTTAGCCGACGTGTGCATGCCGGGCATAAACGGTTACGAAATTTGCAAACAAATAAAGCATAATTCGGATCTGTCCCATATTCCCGTAATCCTTTCGGTGGGGACGTTTGAGCCTTTCGATGAGTCGGAAGCGTCTCGTGTAGGATATGATGCCCGTCTGACAAAACCTTTTGATACATTCGAGCTTATGGATGTTATCCGCAAGCTGGTCGGGAGGAATACGATGCCGCAGGAAAAAGATTCCGAAAAAATTGTTTACTCTGAACAGACAGCCGCCATGAATGAAAATGTGGGGAATACAAGAATTCCTGTCAGCAAACAATCGATTGATTCTTTTCTGGGATCCAACCGGATTCTTGATCTTTTTGATGAAAGTGCTGTGGAGAAAATGGATCTCAAATTAGAATCTTTCTCCGCATCATTTGGATCCGCCGACAAGGAGGATCCTTCTTTCCCCATGTCGCCTGTTTTAACGGCGGATCAGGTGCCTGAGGAAGTTCTGGACATGATCGTCGAAAGAGTTGTCCAAAAAATGTCTGCGGATGTTATCAATGAAATAGCGTGGGAAATCGTTCCGGAACTTTCTGAAATTCTCATCAAACGTTCGATAGAAGAAAACCGAAAGCCCTGACTGTATTGCTTCTTCTCGCCGTGCCATCTTCCAAATGGGTAAAATATCCCGAGTAGCCTCCGCATATCCGTCTATCGGAAAACCAGGCTAGAAATACGGGCTAGACGAAGTCCGTCAATTCGAATAAAATTTTCCCTTTTATTCAAATCCTGTATTCGCCGGATTTATGAAATCGAGGTTTTAAAATGTCCTCCGAACCACTTGCAAAGTCCTATAGTCCTGACGAAGTCGAAAAAAAGTGGTATGCTTTTTGGGAAGAGCAAGGGTATTTCCTTGTCGATTCTGCAGAAGATAAAAAACGTTTTTCGATAGTCATTCCTCCTCCGAACGTAACCGGTTCATTACATATGGGACATGCATTGCAGCATACCCTCCACGATATCCTTGTGCGCTGGAAAAGAATGAGCGGCTTCAACACTCTTTGGCTTCCGGGAACGGATCATGCCAGCATCGCAGTCCACTATGTTTTGGACAAGAAACTTGGTGCAGAAGACAAAAACCGTTTTGATTTGGGGCGGGATGAATTCCTCAAACTGGCCTGGGAATGGAAGAGGACCAGCGGAGGAAGGATTCTTAATCAGATGCGTCGTATGGGCGTATCCTGCGATTGGAGCCGTGAACGATTTACGATGGACGCTGGCTTGTCCCAGGCGGTTGTTGAGGTCTTCGTTCGATTGTATGAAGAGGGATTGATATACAGGGGAGAGTATATAGTCAACTGGTGCACACGATGTAAAACCGCTATTTCCGACCTTGAAGTCGTGTACCAATCCAGTAAAGGGAACCTGTGGCATCTGAAATATCCCGTTGTCGGAAGTTCGGAGTTTGTCAGCGTCGCAACAACACGGCCGGAAACCATGTTGGGGGATACTGCTGTTGCAGTGCATCCGGAAGATGACAGATATCGGCACCTGGTCGGCAAAAAGGTGCTTTTGCCGATCATGAATAGAGAAATCCCGATTATCGCCGATGCCTTTGTTGATCGGGAATTCGGAACGGGCGTTGTAAAAGTTACGCCTGCTCACGATCC
>JARRLM010000064.1:0-15504 GCA_037386985.1 Acidobacteriota bacterium
CAAGCCCCTGTCTGGGAGAACATAACGAATACATACTTACAAAGATCCTGGGCAAGTCGGACGAGGAATTTGTCGAACTTCTTTCCGCAGGCGCGCTCGAATAATACTACGGAGGAATCATTATGGATTTAGAGTTTATAAAGTACGAAAAAGAGGAACAGGTCGCATTTATCACGCTGAACCGGCCGGATCGGCTCAACGCCATCGGCCCGGAGATTTTCCGCGACTGGGGACTGGCCCTGGATGAAGCCGAGAAGGATGATGATGTAAAGGTCATTGTTTTCAAGGGTGAAGGCAAAGCCTTCAGCGCGGGCGCCGATCTGACGGGTGTCGGTTACGTTTACGGCATGAAGGATCCCAAACCCGGGGAAAAAGGCAAACAGCGCATTCCCCTGAGAGTCAAATTCGAGTTTGACCGGCGCGTATTTCTCGATTTCCACAGGAGGATTCTATTCTGCAAGAAGCTGACCATCGCTCAGCTGCACACCTACTGTCTCGGTATCGCGTTCAATATTGTATCGCACTGCGACATGATCATCGCCAGCGAGGACTGCCAGATGGGACACGTCGAAGAGCGTCTGGGCCAGGGTGGCATGACACTCACCCCCATCATGATACTTCGTTGCGGATTTACCCGAGCGATGGAGCTCTGCCTGACCGGCCGAAAATTCAATGGCAAAAAGGCGGCCGAATACCAGTTGATCAACAAGGCCGTCCCCGCGGACAAGCTCGATGAGGAGGTCCGCAAACTGGCTCACGGATTGTGCCTGCATCCGAAGGACGGCATAGCGGTCGGCAAAGCCATGCGGGAGATGATCTACACGACCATGGGCATCGATCGCGGACTGGTCGATCATTACATCATGCACACGGTTCAGACCAACAGAGTCCTGGACGAGGGGGAAGTCAATTTCTTTAAAATGAGAAGAGACAAGGGTGTCCGGGATGCCGCCCATGAAAAGCACGATCGTTTCAAGGTCCTCGACGACTTCGACAACTAATTAAAAACGTTCAGCGTTTCCCGTTCAGGGTTCAGGGTTAAAAAATATCAAATAAGAAATATGGTTGAGAAACAATATTCATATGAAATCAGGAGTATCATAACCGACAACCTTGAACGGTAACACATGAAAATTAGATGTTTTGAAGAATTTGAAGCGTGGCAATTAGCTAGAGAATTAACTCAAAGAGTTTATGCCATTACTATTAAAACTAAATTTTCGAAAGATTTTGGATTAAAAAGACAGATTCAAAATGCAGCAGGTTCCTCCATGCATAATATTGCAGAAGGATTTGATGCAGAAACGAACGCCGAGTTTCTTCGTTTTCTTCGTTATGCAAAACGCTCTTGCTCGGAAATTCAAAGCCAATTATATGTAGCAGAAGATCAGAATTATATTTCAAAAGCAGAATTTCATAATATTTATGACCATGCTGGTCGAACTCGTGCTGCCATATACGGTTTAATTAAATATTTATCAAATTACGAACAGATGAATGTAAAACGACAAATGTTAAACCTTGAACCCTGAACCTTGAACCTTGAACGGACGAATTATGGATGCTGCTGTTGAATTCGCCAGGCACTTTGCCAATACGAAATATGAAGATCTCTCCACCGAGGTTGTGGATGCGACCAAAAAGGAAATCCTGGATCTTCTGGGGGTGGCCCTGGGTGGTGCATCCCAGCCGGGCGCCTCGCACGTACGCGACCTGATGATGGGATGGGGCGGCAGGGAGGAAAGCAGTATTATCGGCAGCACCCGGAAGGTGCCTGCACCGAATGCGGCACAGGCCAATGCCACCATGGCGCACTCTCTCGATTTCGACGACGTCCACGAAGCGGCCGTTATGCACCCGGGGATTGCGGCGATACCCACGGTGATTGCCGTTGCCGAAGCTCAGGGTAACAGAAGCGGCAAAGAGCTGATTACGGCGACCGCACTTTGTGTCGACATGATGTGCCGGCTGGCTCTGGCAACTACTCCCGGCAAAAATCCTATCGACCTGGGATGGCATCTGACTTCCATATTCGGCTATGTGGGTTCGGCGGCTACAGCGGGCAGGGTTATGGGTCTGCCGGAAGAAAAAATCGTCGATGCCATCGGTATCGGCTACCACCAGTGCGCGGGCAACGGCCAGTGCGTCAAGGACGGAGCCCTGACCAAAAGGCTTGGGCCGGGATTCGCTATCAGGGGCGGCGTTACGGCGGCGCTTCTGGCAAAGGCCGGCGTGACAGGCTCTACGAACAGCTTTGAAGGAGAATGGGGTCTTTACCGACAGTATATGAATGACGACTACAGCCGGGAAATTCTTACGGCGGATCTCGGTAAGAGATTCGAAGGTATAAATGTCGCCATTAAGCCGTATCCCTGCTGCCGTGGCATTCACCCAGCGATCGATGCAGGACTGGAACTGGCAATAAAAGATAGGGTTCAAAGCAAAGACATACGGGAAATCGTTCTTACCGTTACGGACGCACACCTTTCATTACTCTGTACGCCTGAGGAAGCCAAAAAATCGCCCAGGAGCCCCGTCGACGCTCAGTTCAGTATTCCCTGGGGCGTGGCGTCTGCCATTGTCGGGAAAAAGGTTGGACTCGATGACTTTACCGAAAGAGCAATCAAGAATCCCGACATCCTGGACGTCACGCGGAAAATGCGTCTGGAGGTGGACAATGTTCTGAGCAAACCAGGACCGGATCCTACCAGGGTGAACGTGATCATGAACGACGGAAAGACTTTCGAAAAGGTGGTTTATACTCCCCTCGGCAGCCTCGATCGGCCCATGTCCTTTGAGGACTGCGCGAATAAATTTGCCGACTGTGCCAAAAATCTGGATTCGGAACGGGTAGAAAGAATCGTTCAAATGGTCTCACAACTCGAGCGGCTGGAAGATATTGAAGAAATGATGAAGCTTCTTACATAGAAATTTCGATAAATTTAATCGATGAGGAGACAGTTCAATGGGTGACGTTTTGAAGGGAAAAGTAGCATTTGTTACAGGCGCAGCAGCAAAGCGCGGCATGGGCAGAGCGGTCGCTGTAAGACTGGCGATGGAAGGCGCGGATGTCATGGTAACCGACAAATTCGCCTCGCCCAAAAGTGCGTGGGCCGGAGACGAAGGCTGGAAAGGCCTGGAGGATGTCGTCAAGGAAATTGAAACCCTCGGTCGGAAAGCCGCCTCGGCCGCAGCGAGTGTGGATAATCTGGCCGAGTGCGAAGCAGCCGTCAAAGCACCGATCGAGAAGCTGGGAAGGATCGATATCCTGGTCAACTGCGCCGGAACGCGCGGTCCCGTGGGCGTCAATATCGTCGATGGAGACGTCAAAGACTGGGAGATGCTCTTTGACGTCAATGCGCTCGGGACGATGGTCGTTTCCAAGGCGGTCGGGAAAGAAATGATCCGTCAGAACGAGGGCGGCAAGATCGTCCATATCGCATCCGCAGCCGGAAAGCTACCCTGTCCCGGAAGCGCGGCTTACGCAGCCTCCAAGTGGGCCGTCATCGGCATCACTCAGGCCCTGGCCATGGAACTGGCGCCCTATAAGATCAACGTCAATTCGATCAATCCCGGTTTCTTCGCTACAAATCTCCGCGATGACGATGCAACGATGCACAGCAAGGAAAAAGGCATCACGGTGGAAGAGTTCCGGAAAGATGAATACAAGATGCTGAGCGACATGGTACCGCTGAAGCGGATGGGAAAGGTCGAGGATATTGCCAACCTGATATTCTTCCTGGTCACCGACCAGTCGGAATACCTTACAGGCGTTGATATCAACATAACGGGGGGGACGTTGATGCACTAAACCCGTTCAAGGTTCAGCGTTCAAGGTTGAAAATCTTAAATGGAGGCATGGGCAAGGCCATGGCCATGAAGTTTGCCGGGCAAGGCTGCAACATTGTCGTCACCGACCAGTCGGAATACCTTACAGGTGTGGATATCAATTTTACAGGCGGAACGCTGATGCACTAAAACCGTTCCCCGTTCAAGGTTCAAGGTTCAGGGTTGGATTTAATTGAAAATAAAAGCCTTGAATGAGTAACGACGATATTTCAATAGAGATTACCATATTGTTTTTTATAAAAAGAGTGGCGGTTATTGCAGAAGCGCCGGTGGTATATGCAATAAAACGGGGTTCACCGTTCAGGGTTGAAAACCTTGAACCTTGAACCCTGAACCCTAAACGGAGGTAGTCCATTGTTACTGGAAAACAGAGTCGCGCTTATTACGGGAAGCGCCAGCGGCATGGGCAAGGCCATGGCCATGAAGTTTGCCGGGCAAGGCTGCAACATTGTCGTCAACGACATCCAGATAGACAAGGCTCAGGCAGTCGTCGACACCATCAAATCCTGCGGAAGGGCTGCCCTCGCGGTCAAAGCCGATGTTTCCAATAGTGAAGAGATAAAATCCCTCATCAGCCAGGCCGTGGAAAAATTCGGGAAGATCGACATCCTGGTCACCAACGCCGGGGCGGCCGGAGGGGCCGACCTGGAGCATTCCGACGAAGACGAGTGGGACAAGGTCCTGGCGCTGAATCTGAAAGGCGCTTTCATGCTGTGCAAGTCGGCCGTACCCCATATGAAAAAACAGCGCTACGGCAAAATCATCATGCTCTCCTCCATGGGCGCCGTCCGTCCTTCCATATCGGTGCTTGCCTACCATGCTGCAAAATCCGGCATCATCGGGCTGATGAAGAATCTTGCTTTTGAACTGGCACCTTTCGGCATTCATGTGAACTGCATCGTGCCCGGACCGATTGAGACTCCCTTCTGGGATCCCCTCTCGGCGGGCATGTCGGAAGAGAAAAAACAGGCCTTCTTTGCCGAACTGGGCAGGAAGGAAGTGCCGCTGGGTCGGATGGGAAAACCGGAAGAAATTGCCGGGCCGGCCCTGTTCTTCGCATCGGAACTGTCGTCCTACGTCACCGGCCAGGTGCTGTGCGTCGCCGGAGGCCAGCCCGGCATCACGCAGGAGATGACCTTCATCTCCGCTCCGGAAAGTAAGGACTTCGGCAAGAAAATATAACGTGCCTCAAAAGGGTGTTTAGCTAATTTTCAGATCGGACTGAGCACTGATCGGAAAAATCTTCCCGTACTCGAGGCGTTTGTTTTTCCTATCGGCTATCCGGGACTTTGTGCTCATCGTAACGATAACCGATTCCCTGGACGGTTTCGATGATTTCAGGGGATTTGGAATCAAGTTCGATTTTTTTGCGCAATTGAGAAATATGCTGGTCGAGAGTCCGGCTGTTGGGGATATGGTCGAGGCCCCAGGCCTGGTGAAAAAGTTCATATCTTGTAACAGGCCTGTTTTTATTCTCAAAAAGCACAGTCAGTATATCGATATCCCTTAAGCTCAGGTCGATGACATTATCGCCTCGTTTGGCACGGAGCTGGTCGGGGAATACCTGAATATCACGCATTTCGAAATTATCAGGGGCCTTGGCTTTTTGATTTTTTGCGAGAGTCCTTCGCGTAATGGCCCTGATTCTTGACACTACCTCCCGTACGCCAAAAGGTTTGACTATATAGTCGTCGGCGCCGAGTTCAAGGCCGAGGACCTTGTCTATCTCCTCGGATTTTGCGCTGATGAAAATTACAGGGACATCGGGGTTGTCCTCCCTGATTTTGCGGCAGACGTCATAACCGCTGACATCGGGCATCATTATGTCGAGACAGACAAAATCAGGTTTGTGTTCCATGTATAGCCGGAGTGCTTCTTTTCCATCTCTGGCCTTGACTGTTTTATAGCCCTCGTTCTGGAAAATGTCGGCTAATCCGTCGAGAATATTCGGATCATCCTCGGCTATGAGTATATTCATTGTGTTTCTCCGCAATGACCAGGTTCGGTTTGAAGCGTAATCTCGAATGCGGCGCCCGTTTGAGTATTTTGTAGGATTATGTCACCCCCGTGGAGCCGGGCAAGCTGGCGTGCAATAGTCAGGCCGATACCGGTGCCTGAAACGCCATCGGTGAGCTTGTTGCTGATTCTATTGAACGGCTGGAATATTTTGTCGTTCATACTCAGGGGGATACCTGGCCCTTTGTCGGCTAGGGTAATTCGGGTGGTCGAGTTTACGATCCTCGATGTGATTTTTACATATCTGCCTGATGCAGCGTATTTTTCCACATTACTGAGTAGGTTGCCGAGGATTTGCGCTATTGCGTCCGGATCAGCCTGTACCGGCTTCGGTGCGGCAGCGTCAAATTCGACATTGATATCCCGCTTTTCGAAAGAAGCCTTGAAATTATCCAGCACGGACCTGATAACATCGTCGACAACCACAGTTGTGAACCTGAGGGTGAGTTTATTTCTCTGACTCTTGCTGAAACTGAGGATGTTTGCAATCAAACGAGTGAGGCGATGGCTTTCGTCCACGATGATATTAAGGTACCTGCGGGTTTTCGGGTGGTCTTCATGCGGAGTGTTCTGCAGCAGCTCGGCGTACATGCGGATATTCGTTAGGGGAGTCTTCAGCTCGTGGGAGACTTGATTGACAAATGTAACGCGTTTTCCGGCAAGTCGGATTTGTCTTGTGTTTTCGCGATAAAAATATGTCGCGAGGATTATCAGGGCGAGTGCGGCGGCCGCAATGCCGATGGCTACAGCAAGGTATGGAGTTCGACCCTGGAAGGACTGAGCATAGTCCGGGGAAAGATAGTATTTCAGCCGCCATGAGCTTAGTGGAGAGCTTAGCGGAGTCTGGGCAAGGGCGACCGTATTCTCAGGGGGCTCGAATTGTCCCCACTGGTAAATACTTTTGTCGGCTGCATTGCACAGGATAATGCGGCTTTGGGGACGGTAGTCTGCTGAATAGTCTTCTTCAGGAAGAACCTCTATTATGTCCGCAAGCAGCCGCACCCTGTCGAGCTCCGCGCCGACTGCCGGGCGCTGTTTCTTTCGGTTGCAGGAAGAGACGAACGAGAGTTTTCCTGTTGCGTCGTCGCAAAAGATGGGGTGGGGGTATCCATGGACGATTGACTTACAATGTTGTCATAACTGAGGATATCCTGCATGTTCTGCAGAAAAGCAAGCTCATCTTCAGTAATATCATCCTGCGGATTGGGATATACAATATACCCGTCGCGGCGCATCAGGAAGACCTGGGAAAGATATGGATTTTCGTATGTGATATTTCTCAACTGATCAGGTTCAGGGCTGGTGGCTGAAAGAAGATCCAGGATCTGTATGCGGCGCTGTTCCAGCAATTGCGCCACGTCGTTCGATATATCGTTAAGCTGGTCGGTAAGCAGAAGGGTAAGCTGGCGTCTGGTGTTCTGCCGTTCATAGTCCGCCAGCCTCAGGCCCAGATATGCTATCAGGGCCAGAGGCAGCAGAACTATGAGTAAAAAGGTTATGAGTCATCGCGGCTTCAATGTGTATTAACCCGCCAATTTATTCCTTCTGTTGCGTACGCTGTATGTGTTGATTCTCTCTCATGTCTTTTCTTGATTTTTTATAGTCCTCATCTGCCTCAATCTTATCCGTAAATCCTGTCTGGTACACCGATTCTTCGTGTAATTCTTCAGAGTCCAGTTGGACGGCGTTAACTGTAAGATATTCGATATTGCTGAGGCTTACTTCTTTTGCTTCTTCAATCTTACCCTTGTCGCGCAGGGCGATAACCAGGTCGTTCTTTTCAGCAGCTATCAGCTTGACAACATCGACCATTAATTCTTTATTCGTCCGGTTATCCACGGTGGCCGGAGAGCCGCTGAAGTTGACTTCAACGGAACTGGAGAGCTTGTCGGTGGTGTGAGTTTTCATGTTCATATATGAGGTGTTGACCGTGGCGAATTTCCTCTTTGAGCCGACTTCTTCAGGTTCGATTTCAACTTCGAGCAGGGCAAACTTCTCGTGGTTAGAGTAAAGGTTGCTCATGGATAAAGTGGCTGTCCTGCCCGAAACGCGTCCGGTTCGGCCCAGTAAACGAATCGGGCGGATACCGCGGGCGCAGTTGATTTCGATCCGGATATCCTGGGCAACGACACTGAGAACCTGGCCGAATTCGTTGTCGAATATGCCGGCGAGCTCGGAGGCATGCTCGGCGAAATAATGGTTGCCGTCGCTTTTATAGGCTAATTTTGTCATCAGGTCTTCATTATAGCCGAGGCCCACACCGACAGTTGTGACCGAAATCCCTTCTCTGGCAAATGAAGCTCCGAGCGAGCCAAGCTCGGCAGGAGAAGAAGGGCCGACATTTGCCAGGCCATCCGAGAGAAGGATTATTCTGTTTACACGTTCGAGGCCGATGAATTTTCGAACTTCACGTGCGCCTTTGCTGACTCCTCCGAACAGTGCCGTATTGCCGCCGGCCGGAATAGTACGAATCTTCCTGACGATTGAATTTTTGTCGGTAACTTTGGTTGCCGGTACAACAACGGTCACGGTCGAATCATAGGTGACAACCGAGACGATGTCGTTCGGATCCAGCCGTCTGATGGCCATGATGGCGGCCTCTTTGGCCTTCTGGATTTTATCACCGCTCATTGAGCCTGATTTATCCAGAACTATCGCGACATTGACCGGACTGCGGGCGGCTCTTTCGGATATCGCATCGAATCCGGTCAGGCCGACACGCAGATATGCGGTCTGGGTTTTGTCGGCCAGCAAATAAGGGTGGCTTACCGCAACATTAAGCGTCGCCTGTGTGGATTCCGCTCCAATGGCTCCTGCCGCTACTAAGAAAATCGCGACAAGCATTCCCGCCGGCCATATTGTAACTTTCCGGTTTGCTTTCATTTTCCTGCTCCTTGAATAATAGTATAGGTTTTTGCTCTCTTTCTGCAATCAGTCAGGCTATTCTCGTTTTGCTCTACATAGAATCTACGGCTTTAGAGGGAAGGTTTGGTCAGGCGGTGGTAAGAAGTATGTAAAAGATTTGTAAGAGTACGATTTATGAAAATAGTGAGGACGGCGCTTCAGAGTCACCCTCACAATTGATAACAGGTGAACGGGGAGAATGTTCCGATTCTGAAATTACTCAGGCATGTCTTTGGGCATCGGAATTTGGGGACAGCCGTTCGGGCACAGCGTGATCACGTGAACGTAACGGAGTTTCCCGTTTTCCAACCGGAACGTGTGCGTATCCCACAATCCATTTGCTCCGCCAAAGTCTATCTGGCCTACCACCGCGCCCATGTCCAGATCGACAATATACCGGCGGTTGGTCATCGGGACGCCTCCTCCTTTGGGAACTCCAGCCGTACAGGAAGGATTCGGATCATTGTTTGGATTGGTATAGGCTCCTCCCTCAATCCGGACACACGGAATTCCCCAGGGCACTTTGGAGAATGAGGAATAGTCGGTGAAGATATCGAAGTAGTCGCTGGCGACTCTGACCAACGTGCTCCGGTCACTGCGTTTATCGGGAGGTAGAATATCCCACTTTTCCGTGGACGAATACTTCAGGTAATTATCGGCTTCGAAAAGCCAGTCGTCCTTGTCGCTGACCAGGCTTTCAATCTCTGTGATTTTGCCTCCTATAACCTTCAAACGGGTTCCGGTGACATATTGAGGTTCATTGTTGGCACTGATAACCTCCGTGAAGGTCTCACAAATATCGACGTCGACCCGGGTTCGGTTAAAATCGACAACAACAGGTGTCTTCCAGATTCCCTGCCCGAGGGGAACTTCTTTCCTGTTTTCGATGTATATCACCCGCGAGGCAAGGGGCATGACAGAGGTATCCCCCTTCTTCAGGGCTTCGACATATTTGTCGGCAGCCGCCTGAAGATTTGAGCGGTTGCATCCAGGTGCCGTCGGCTCGGGGAGCGTCTGTGCATGAACAACGTTGATGGTGCAAAGCAGTAGCACAAAGGTGATAAATGCCCGATTCATACACCCTCCTTCTGATTCAATCGATAATCCACTCAGGTCCGGCAAAGTGATTTCTGTTGGAAAGGACTATATCTGAAAAAAGGGAAATACTCCACGGATTCCGCAAATTTTGCACATTCCGATTCGATCACTGCCTGGACAAAACAAATTCCAACAACTCTACCGATAGGATAAAAGGAACGAGGGCGATAGGATGTACAAAAGCCGGTTTTTAATATCCGGTTCTTCATTGAAACCTGCCTTTGGTTTCCGACAACAGGTATGTCATTTTCATTGAGTTTCCGGCTCTGGACTTCGGCGAGAGTTTGACGGAAATTTTTGAAAATAAGGAACTGCTTATCGCAAAAACCGCAGGGCGCGAGGACGGAAATTAAAAAAGTATTGTGCCACATTAAGCAGTCTTCAGTTCTGCGAGGGCAGAGTTTATCACATCCTCTTTTACACCATGTCGGCGCAGGCTCTCCACCAGATCCTCAAGCTTAGGTCTGTTCTCAAGACTCTCATGAGGACATTAGATCCGCTAGGGAAAAATAAAGCTAATAAAATAAATTCAGGACATCGAAACCGTACTATAATCGTGCCCCTGAACTTTATAGTAGATAAAAAGGAGGTACCTTTTATGCACAGATTCCGTTCCCTATGGATCCCGGGAATGTTGGCCTTAGCGGCGGCGGCTTTGCTGGCCTCGTCCTGTGGGCCGTCCGCCTCGGATTCATCGGATATTCAATATGAAGTCCTCAGCCCCTGGGCCGATGTAGACCCCAGGCCGCTCCAGGGAATTTCGCCCCGGCTGGACACTCTTTCGGGCAAGAAAATAGGATTGTTCGCCAATTACAAGCGCGCGGCGATGCCCATTGCACGATCGCTGCAGGCAAAATTTCAAGCCAAATATCCTGATTCCGAATTCAGCATCTACCATTCCACTCAGTGGAACGTAACGGAAATCGAGACGAATAACCGGGATAAATTCACAGCTTGGCT
Organism: Acidobacteriota bacterium; assembly: GCA_037386985.1. Taxonomy (GTDB): domain Bacteria; phylum Acidobacteriota; class UBA6911; order UBA6911; family UBA6911; genus UBA6911. The sequence goes on from JARRLM010000064.1 coordinate 10,828, forward strand.
CGAGGACAAGGACGCCGTCATCCTTTTGGTCGGCGACTGAGGATCCTGCACCAAGTTCCTCGTCTTCAACTCCAAATCGATCGAGGAACTTGACACGCCGGTCGTGTTACTGGCGAATCCAGGTTTTGTAAGAGACGCAGAATCCGCCGCATCCAACAACGGGATGCCCGTATTAAGAATCCTGCCGCTGAATGTTGCCTGCGAATCCACGGTGGCGGAAGACATCGATACCGGAACCACCGAAGCGATACCCAGCATAGAGGAGGCATTGACCAAACCCCTGACAGAACAGGAAAGCTCCCCCCAATGGTCTTCGGAAACGCCCGACAGGATTGCTTGCAGATCATGTCGTTGCCACAGTTATTCCGAGACACGGCAAAGCGACCATCGAAAAGATTGCCATAAACGCCGTCATGGCAGGAGCGCTCCCCACGCATATGCCCGTGATCATCGCCGCAGTTGAGGCCTTCGATGACCAGAAAACCAGGTTCGATACCTTTGAAGTCAGCACAGGATCCTGGGCTCCCTTTCTCGTCATCAATGGCACGATTCGAGACCAGATCAACCTGAATTACAGTTCGGGTGCTTTCAGCCCCGGAGATATCACAAACGCAGCCATCGGACGCGCCGTGGGGTTGGTAGTCAAGAATATCGGGGCCGCGCGTAAAGGTATTGAAGATATGGGCGTCATCGGCAATCCGATGAAATACACCCTCGTCATCGGGGAAAATGAAGAGGAAACCCCCTGGGAACCGCTGAATGTGGAGCGTGGGTTTGAGAAGGGCGAAAACACTCTGACGGTATTTTTCCCGAACAACTACCTGCAGTCTGTCCCATCGGGAACCGATGCCGAAGGCATTGCCCGCTCCATGAAACGAATGAATCCCATAAGCATGTCCTGTTTCATCGTTATCCCGTCTCATGCCAAAATTCTCGCCGAGGCAGGATGGACAAAGAAAAAGCTCAAGGAATTCCTTTTGAGCAATGCGGGATCTCCCATAGATGAGTTTCTGGGAAGAGACCAGGATGAGGACATACTTTCAAAACCGCCTCGAGCGGTCAATACCGACAGTCTCATGATCCTGGTAGCCGGCGGACCGGGGGCCTGGACGGCTCTGCTTCGCAGCGTCGGTGGAATTGAAAACGAATTTGTTACGGTAAAAATCAATCTGCCGGGCAACTGGGACCAACTGGTGAAGAAGTACAGTAATGTTGTTCCTAGGTATGCGAAGTATTAATTCCCGGGGGCGGACCACGCTATTAGATTACGATTATTAGGGATATGTTGAATTCTATAAAGTAACGCGGTCCGTCCCCCATTATACAACTTCCCGGTTGGGTGCCCCGATAGCTAGCCGTATTGACTCTTACTGATTCCATTGCCCCATCAGCAGGTTTGAAAAGTTGGCCCAGCACAGGATACGGCACTATGAGTAGCGTTTCTGAACAGGACAAGACTCCGGAAGAACTGCGCAGGGAAAGAGAGCAGAGAATCACGGATGCTATCCGTCTGATGTCCACCGACAGGATTCCGGTATCCTGCGAGCTGGGTTATTTCGCAGCCAGATACGCAGGGAAACCCTGCTCCGCCGCCTATTACGACTACGACGGCTGGCTGAATGCCTACAGAAAAACTCTCACAGATTTCAAGCCTGACATGGCATTTGTCCGGGAATTTACGCCGGGTCATGCGCTTGAACTACTCGATCCCAAGTTTATGAAATGGCCCGGCTACGGGCTGGATCCCGACGTCGGATTTCAGGCCATTGAGATAGAATGCCTGCAGGAGGAGGAATACGACCTCTTTCTGAACAGTCCTGCGGACTATCTCATACGACATCATTTGCCGCGGCTCCACGGAAGCCTTGGATTCCTGTCCAAACTCCCCCAATTGGCCGATATCGGCTGGATTGAACCCTGGTCGGCGCAGAACCTGGCCATGTTCGTCACGGAACCTGATATCGCGGAGGCTATCCGCAACCTCCAGGAAGCCGGCAGGGAGCTGAGGAAATGGCAGACCAGAGCCAAGGAGTTTGAAAACCTGTTAATGGAATTTGGAATACCCCGCCTGTACCAGGGAGGAGCGCTGCCCCCGTTCGACATCATGTCCCACAGCGTCCGGGGTATGAAGGGGACCATGCTGGATATGTACCGACGGCCCGACAAGCTTCTTGAAGCGTGCGATTTCATTCTCCGCAAGACACTGGAAAGACCGCTCCCTCCACCGAACGAATACGGCAACCTGAGAATGTTTATGACCAACACAAGGGGATCCGATGACTTCATGTCGATGGAGCAGTTCAGGACATTTTACTGGCCGGGCTTCAAAAAGCTCGTCCTGACGCTTATCGAGCGGGGAGCGACCCCGTGCATTTTCCTGGAAGGCAACTTCACCTCGCGCCTGGAGTATCTGCTGGAGTTTCCGAGGGGCAAATTCCTCATCCGTCTCGATACGACCGATATTTTCAGGGCGAAAGAGGTTCTCAAGGACCACTGCTGCATCGAAGGAAATGTACCTTCCTCCCTTCTGCAGGTAGGTTCCGTGCAGGATATTAAAGACTACTGCAAAAAACTCATCGATGTGGTGGGCGAAGGCGGCGGTTACATCCTGGGCCCCAGAAGCTCTACCGATGAGGTAAAACCGGAAAATCTGAAAACCATGATTGAGTTCACCAGGGAATACGGGAGGTATTAAAAACGTTTCCCGTTCCCCGTTTCCCGTTTCTGTTTTTAACTGGAATCGCGAGATTCTTAACGAAAAGCGCTTCACTCCAATTCTCTCGGGATCACCACAACCTCCCGTAAGAGGACATCCAGAGAACACAGGCTAAAACCGGACCGGCGGGAGTTTACTTTCTAATTCATTCGTATTAAAATCAAATCAATTAAAACAGGAATTGAAGACCTCTGATCCGGATAAGATTTACAGACTGCCCGCAACAAGGCAGCAGGCTCTTTCATTTCAGATTGTTCAATTTTCCCATTAAGGAGAGGAGGCGCAGTGATGAAGACCAGGTTCGGTTTCCTTTCAATCGTGCTCTTGTCTTTTACCTATTTCCTCGCAGCGAATGCCTGGGCGAAAAAGCCTGTCTGCAACGATGGGATATGTAATGGCAACGAAACTGCTGGAACATGCCCGGTAGACTGCAGCGTTCCCCCTCCGCCCGAATGCAATAATGACGGAACCTGTGATGAGAATGAAACATATGAAACCTGCCCGGACGACTGTGATCCGCCGCTCCCAGCGATCTGCAACAACGACGGCATCTGCAATCAGGGCGAGGATTGCCTGGGCTGCCCCAACGACTGCGCCAGCGTGGCAACGGGCAAACCCAGTGGTCGTTATTGCTGCGGATTAGATGCTTGGGATGAAGAAAGGTGCGGCGCTTCCGCCGATCCTTACTGCGGGGACGGAAACCTTGATGCCGGTGAAGAGTGCGATGATATAGGAGATAGCCCGTCATGTGATTCCGATTGCACCCGGGCCAGTTGCGGAGACCACTACACGAATGAAGCTGCCGGTGAAGAATGTGACGATGGCACTGAAACTTCCTACTGCGATGGGGATTGCACCTTCTGGATCTGTGGCGACGGATACGTAAACGGATCGGCCGGCGAAGAGTGCGACACGGCTGGCGAAACCGAAAGTTGCGACATCGATTGCACCTATCCATTGTGCGGCGATGGACACTTGAATGGCTTAGCAGGCGAAGAGTGCGATGACGGGAACATCACGAGCGGCGACGGCTGCGATAGTCAATGCCAGGTTGAACCACCCGCGCCTTACTGCGGGGACGGAAACATTGATCCGGGCGAAGAGTGCGACGACGGCAACAATGTTTCCGGAGACGGCTGTGATGCAAACTGTATGTCAGAGCTTCCTATGAGCGTGGTTCCCGCCTACCAGTTCAATATCGGGGACTCCATCGGCGAGGCTGAGGCGGCGAACGGGACCATCGGCTCCATCAATCACGAGACCGTATGGTCAACCGGTTACGATGGAGGCGACAGCGTAAACAGTCTGAATGAACGATTCGAATCCATCGACGGCGCCGGTTATTTTGAAAATGACTCTTCAAGCGATGACGTATTCAATCGCGCCGTCAGCGGTTCGGTCATGGCCGACTTTGCCGTTCAGGCCGATGAAATAGTCGCCGCGCTGTCTTCGGGCCAACTTCCCTTCACAAACGGTATGATAACGATGCTTCTCGGCAACAATGACGTCTGCGCGCCTACGCTGGATGCCATGACAGACCCGGTTTTGTTCGAAGAGCAATATCGGGCCGGTTTGGATGTCCTGGCCAATAATGACGAAACCAAACTTGCCAACATTCACGTCTCAGGTATTCCCGCAATCTACTGGCTCTGGAATGCGAAGTATAGCAACTGGTGGTGCCGACTTTTTGTATGGCCGAATGTTCCGTGTGAAAATCTGCTTTCCAGTCCGGCAGATGATTGCGCGAGTACCGCATCCCGGCTGGATCCGGACAATATCTATGCAGGCGACGGTTCGAACTGCATCCGAAGAAAAACGTTTCATGCAAAAATCCGGGATATCTACAACCCTATATTAAGAGATGTCCTTCAGGAATATATAGGCGACGGTAGACTGCCCAACGCTGAATTCATTGATATTTTTAATGTTCAGTTCAGCGATTCTCACGTGAACGGTGGAGA